>NZ_CAMZCS010000033.1 GCF_947305105.1 uncultured Fibrobacter sp.
CACCAACCACTAACCACTTTGTTATGACTTTACAACAACTTAAATACGCCATCGCCATTGCCGACACGCGCAATATCACCGAAGCATCTAAGCGCGTTTTCATCTCGCAACCGAGCCTCACCGCGGCCATCCACGAGCTCGAAGAAGAAATGGGCGTCACCATCTTCAACCGCTCCAATAAAGGCGTCACGATTACCAATGAAGGCGACGAATTCCTCTCTTACGCAAGGCAAGTCCTGGAGCAGGCGGCACTCATGGAAGACCGCTACAAGGGCGGCAAGGGAGGCAACACCATCTTCTCCGTGAGCTGCCAGCACTACTCTTTTGCCGTGAACGCATTCGTCGATGTCATCCGGAAATTCGGCGGCCCGAGCTACGATTTTACGCTCCGCGAGACCCAAACAAACGAAATTATCGACGATATTGCCAAGCTAAAAAGCGAAATTGGCGTGCTTTATTTGAGCGACAAGAACGAAAAAGTCATCAAAAAACTCATACAAAAGAACAATCTGGTCTTTGAGCCGCTCTTTGCAACCCCTTTGCATGTGTTTATGTCGTCTAAAAATCCGCTTGCGAAGAAAGAAAAAATCACGCTGGAAGATTTGAAACCGTACCCGTACCTGACTTACGAACAGGGCGATTTCAACTCGTTCTACTTTGCTGAAGAGCCGCTAACCGCCATTGATTTTGACTGCCCGCGCAACATCAAGGTTCGCGACCGCGCCACGCTTTTCAACCTGCTCATCGGCCTGGACGGCTACACCATCTGTTCGGGCGTTATCAGCCACAAACTCAATGGCCGAAACATTATTGCAAAACAACTTGATGTACGCGATAAAATGACGATTGGTTACGTAATACGAAAAGGCGTAACGCCATCGCGCTACGCCAAAGCTTATATCGCCGCCTTAATGCGGCATTGTAGATAGGTGATTATAGACTGCGCTCAAATTCCGCGAGGAACTTGCGGCCCTGTTCCCATTCGCCGAGGTTGGAATCCGAATTGATGTGGCCGAGGGTGCCCGCGTTGAACAGCTTGGCCCCCCAGGACTTCGCAAAGAATTCCGCACGCGCAAATGTCATGTACGGGTCGTTCTCGCTACCCACGATACACGAAGGTACCGGCAGTTTTCCCGTAGGCATGGGCGCAAAGTTGCTGATGGATTCCACCACATCGGTATCGGCGGGCGCCACCAGAAATACGCCCTTGATATTTGCCGGAAGTTCGCGCCGTTCCTGCGCACGCAATAACCAGAACACCGTTGTCACGCTGCCCAGGCTGTGCGAGACGAGGATGGTGTCGCCCTTCAACTGCTTGACGGTTTCGTCGAGAGTTGCAACCCATTCCTCTTTTTGAGGTTTGTCCCAGCAACGCTGGTAGACACGCGACGCGTTGGGCAAACTCTTCGCCCAAAAACTCTGCCAGTGGCTCGGGCCAGAATTGTTCAAACCAGGGACTATCAAATAGTTCATGTTGGACCCCCTTTTTCACGTGTGAAAAATAAAAAAAGGCGCTCCCGATAAAGGACTACGAATCTCTCGGGAACGCCAGCTTGTACGGAGAGTACAAACTTACTTGATGTCTTTTCTCCAGGTGGCGGGTTTGAATTCGCCAACAATGGGGAGAAGACGTTGGTCCACATCGATTTTCAGTACCGAGTTGAAGTTGTTCGTTGCGATCATCTGTGCTGCAAAGCCCACGATGGCAACAATCTCGGAATCGTTGTAGAACTTGCGCAGTTCCTCGAAGTAGGAGTCCGGAACGGCGGTGGGGTCCTTCACGATTTGCCTTGCAAGCTTCACGAGGATTTCCTCGTTCTTCTCGTATTCGAAACCATTCGGGTCGATACCGAGAGCCTTCAGGTCGCTGATGAAGAACAGCGAGCAGAGCTGGCAGCTGTTGGTCGTAGAAATGGCGTGGGCATAGACAGTGGCTGCGCGTTGCCCGATGATTTCCACAAGGCGTCCCCAGCTGGCGTACCAGCCCATGAAGGCGTCGAACGTCGCGTAGTCCTGCAACAGCGCACGCTTCATGTTAGTGATTTTGCCTGTAGAGATGAGCTTTTCATAGGCTTCCTTTGCCTTGCCTTGAGCTTCGTCAACCGATTCAATAAATTTTACTCTTGCCATATTATGTACTCTCCTTTGGTGCGTCAGCACCTTTTTGATGCGCAAAATATAGAAGCGGGTTTTGCTATTGTCCAATATTTTAATTTTATGCGGAGTTATTGATTTTTTTTATAAGCCCCGTTAATGCGAATTTCATCTTCGCAAAGATAATGCTCAGGCTCTCCTTGGCAATGCTCCATTATTTATATTTAAAGCAAGGAAGATTCCTTTAAAAGACAAAGAGCCCCTTGAGGAAATTTTGAAGCATCGTTGCAAAAAACACGCTCCCATGAACCGCTCGCAGATGATGCAGGCGGTTCATTCGGAAAATACGAAACCAGAAATCAAGGTTCGGCAGGCGCTCTTCCATGCAGGATTTCGTTACAAGCTACACCGTCACGACTTGCCAGGTTCACCCGATTTATTCATACTCAAACACGATGTCGTCATTTTTATCAACGGCTGTTTTTGGCATCAACATGGCTGTAAATTCACAACCCGTCCCAAAAGCCATTCTGATTTTTGGGATAATAAATTCACAAACAATGCCGCACGCGACATCAAGACAAACTGGAAGCTTTCCTTGTTAGGGTTTCGGGTCGCCACAATATGGGAATGCTCAATCAAGAACGACTTCGAGCGCACTTTAGAACGCCTCAAAGCATTCATTGTGAGCGAGGAAGAATCCATCGAGATTTGAGGAAGGGAACAATTTTACACCGCACTAAAGCGATGATTTTTAGCCTTTCACGTGAATTGCAGCAGAAAATTCCTTTAGCAACACCGGATCTTCGACTTTTTCCCAAAGCGTACCCGTCACGATGATGTTCGCACCTGCAGCCACACGAACGGCAGCCGTCTGCGGGTCTTTGATTCCACCACCAGTAATAATCGTCATCTCAGTCGCCTTGCGGGTATAGGCGATATGCTCTACAGGTACAGGTTCTTCGGCGCCGCTACCCGCTTCCAGGTAAACATAGCGCATGCCCATGAGTTCTGCGGCGATGGAGTTCACCATACTGAGCTTGGGCTTGTTCGCCGGTACAGGCATTGTACCGCTAATGTATTCCACTGTCGTACGTTTACCACTATTGATGAGTTGGTAGGCCGTCGGGATGGCTTCCATATTGAGCGCACGCACCAGAGCACCTCCGCGAACCTGCTCATCGATAAGGTAATTCGGGTTGCGACCGCTCACGAGAGTCATGAAGAGCATCGCATCGAAACCGGGAACCACCTGCGAGGCCCCGCCCGGGAAAAGTACCACAGGCAAGTCAACATGGGCCTTGAGAGCCGCAACCTGCTTAGGAAGCGTAAAATTCCCCAAATAAGAGCCACCCACCAGCAAGAGATCGGCACCGTTTTCGGCGGCCATCGCCCCCGCCTTCACGAAGGCGGCCTCGTCCGAAGTGTCCGGATCGAGCAGAACGGCAAATAGAGCCCCGCGTTTTTCGATGGCGGCATTCAGGCGAGTTTCGGTCTTTCCGATTTTCATAACAACCTCTTGCGACAAAGCTAGAATCTCCCCAAAAGATAACTTTATAAAAAAAGAATAATCGAAAAAAGCACGGAAATCGTGCGAATAATGAGCAAAATCACAAAAAAATGAATTGCAAGCCCCAAAAATGCAAAAAAAAGCGGAAATATAACGAACTGAGCAGAAAGGCGCTGCAGCGTATCACAGAAAAAGTGAGCCAGAGATTTCTTTTTGGGGAGGTGTATACAGAATATCCCTGGGCTGCAGCGCCAAACTCAACAACAGCCAACAACCATCTCCTTAACGGGTGGCACGCACAATATAAAAAGAAATATCTCAACAAGACATTTTTTAGAAAAATGTAAACAAAAAAAATCTTTTAACAAACAAATTCGCAACTTTGTCTGTTTTCTCGTCTATTTGTAAATATATTGGTTACCAAAACAGGCCTATTTTGGCCCAAACAGGCTATAACGGGGACGTTTAGCACATTATCAGCAAATTTATCAACAAACAACATCAACAATTAGTCAACACTCCTACTAAAATAATCACTTTGAGGCATCGTTCGAATGCTATTAAAATGTTACTTTGAATGGAACACATACCCCCCTTCAGACGGATGCTGGATATAAACGGGAGCATACTCCAAAAGAGGGGCCAAGTTTCAATGGCCTCATTCCTCTTTCCGGGTCCAAAATGGACACGAAAAATATGAAAAAAATTGTTTCATTGAGTCATTTTTTTGAAAAATGAGCCATTTGGGGATGATTGTTGTAAATCGTGCAACGAAAACTTTACGTTACAATTGGACACCTATACGCCAAATTATTAATTTTAGATAGATTGATGAGCATGATAGACGTACTGGACTACCTAGAATACCGCGAGTATCTGAAGGACTGGTTTGTCGAAAGCAAAAAAGACAATCCATTCACTTCGTACCGCTACTTGGGCCAGAAAACCGGAGTCGACCCGGCCTGGCTTGTTCGCGTATTCCAAAAAGAGGGGCACCTGAACGAAAGCACCCTCCCCGTATTCATACGACTCTGCGGCATGGACGACCGCCGCGCCGAATATTTCAAGACTCTTTACCGCTTTAACAAGACAAAAGCCAAGCAGACCCTCTCGGAGCTGTATTACAAGCTCATGGAGCTGCGCTCCCTGGAAACTAGGGTCCTTTCGCAGCCCGAATTGGCCTATTTTGGCAGCTGGGCCTGCGCCGCGCTCCGCGCCCTTATCGGAATTTCTAAAGACACAAGCAACCTGGACAAGCTCGCCAAGCAACTGAGCCCGACCATCAGCCAAGACGAGGCCCGCAATGCGCTGGGAATCCTCAAACAACTGGGGCTGGTCGTCCCGGACGACAACAATGGCTGGAACATCACCGACCAGATTTTGAGCACCGGTGGCGAGGTCAAGAGCCAGGCCGTCAGAAGTTTCCACAGGCGTACAATCGAACTCGCACAAGAATCGCTTGACCGCCACAAACCGGAGGAACGCGACATCTCTTCGACGGTATTCACCGCCGAAGAAGCCGACCTGCCCGAAATCCGACACCGCATAGAGGAATTCCGCAGGGCGCTCATGAAATTTGCCTGCCGCAGCGAACGGGCTGACCGCGTTTATGCACTCAATGTGGCCCTGTTCCCCCTGTCCGAAAAGGTGGACGACCCATTTGTATGCCCTGACAAAACACAAAACGGCGAAAACAAGGGAGGTAACCCATGAGACTCTCCCGGAAAATAATGTATTTTGGAACTATGCAGCAAACTTCCTCGGGCTTGAGGGGAATCGCCCTGAAATCGTTGACCGGACTCGCACTGGGTCTGGGCATTTGGGCGTGTTCCTCGACCGAAATGGCCGGAGGCGGCCCCAGCGGGACTGAAGCAGGAAACGCCATTACAGCCACCCTATATAACGAAGACGGCTCTTTGGCAAAATATGCAACAGCCATGCTCATCAAGAGGACAAGCCTGAGTGGAGAAGCCAACGCATACACAGTCCAAGCGGATTCCAACGGCCTCGTTGTCATCGACAGCGTAGACGTGGGCGACTATATCATGGAAGTCTCCCTGGAAGGTAACAACGCCCAGATCGATGTTACCGTAGCCAACGACAAGGACAACGTGCAGCTCGGCGAACAAAAGCTCCAGAAGCCCGTGTACATCAGCGGTTCGCTCGTGGACTACGGCTGCAAGGACTGCGACAACGCTTTCGGTACGCTCAAGTTCTTCGGACTCAACCATTCTACAATCGTGACCAACGGAATGTTCTCCATCGGAGGGCTCCCCGCCGGTAACCTGAACTTTGCGTTCATCCCGAACATGGGTGCAAAGCTCGATACCATCGTTCTGCCCACCATCAAGGCGAAAGCCGGTGACTCCATTGTCGTGGAACACGTGGCACCCCCGACGCCGCAACCCGAAGACACGACGAAAAAAGATACCGTATCCAAGCCCGAAAGCAAACTCGAGACGCTTCTGTTGGAAGACTTCACCGATGGCGATGAAATCAACAACATGGGCGCCCCCTATACAAGAGAGAGGGGAGCGGCAATTGGCACCTGGTTACTCATGACTGGTGATTTTGCAATGGGGAAAGGTCCTATCTCAGTGGAGCCCAAAGCCAGTAGCAGCACCCCGTTCACGGACGTCATTGAAACCGATGACGACGGAAACAAGCTGGTGCATTTCAAGGTGACATTCCCGGACTCGGATTATCGGGCCTACCACCCGGCATCGATGTACAATGAGACGTTCTTACAGTCAATGGATTCGCTTACCCGGGCCAAAGATTCAATCAACTGGATCTCGAAATGGTGGACGACATGCACCATGCAAATCGGCAAGAGCGGTTTAGGCTACAATTTCTCCTTGGTAGATTCCATTGCATTCGAAGCTTGGGGAACGGGTTCGTTCACGTTTGAATTCCTGAGTGGGAGTTCAAACATGGCCCCAATGTATTTATACATGTACACCGACCCACGTAATTCCATTATCGCAGCAAAGGATTTTGACCTGTCCCAAAAGAAGAACCGAATTGCCGTAGCAGTCGCCGATCTCATTCCAGACGAGGAACAGCGGAAAAACATCAGCACAATTGCATGGACATTCCATGAAAACGTGGAATTCTTCCTGGACAACGTGGAACTTATCGGGCACGACCTGGAAAGCATCTGGACAAAGGAATGAGCGGAGCCCGGTCCGTAACATCGAACCAGGAATCCGTCCACAGGGACCTCGCAAAAATTGTACGCAAATATGCAAGGACGCAGTACATGCGTCCTATTGCTTTACATACGCAAGAGGCTTTTGACGAGGCCAGGGAAAAGATTTGCACCTGGGCCGGGCAAAGCGACATCGCCTCCATCCCTGTCGTCCTCGATTCGGGATGCGGCACGGGCGAAAGCACAATACACCTCGCACGGAGATTCCCGGACTGCGCAGTTATCGGAATCGACAAATCCGAAGCGCGCATTGGCAAAGGTTCTGGGGCGCGGGACGCCGAGGCCGAAGGAATTCCTCACAATGCCTTCTGGATACGCGCCGAACTCCTGGACTTCTGGAGGCTAGTTCTCGACAACCACTGGGACGTTCGCTATCACGCGGTATTCTACCCGAACCCGTGGCCCAAGCAAGCCGAATGTACGCGCCGGTTCCACATGCACCCGATATTCCCGACCATGATGCAGCTCGCTCCCGTCACCGAACTCAGGACGAACTGGGAAATCTATGCGCAGGAATTCCGCGACGCCGTAGGCATCCTTGGCGAAGAAAGCGAGAACATTCCCGGACTCGCCAGCCTACGCGGCATCCGTGCGGAACTTTCGCCCCTCTCGACGGACAATCCTGAAACTGCATTTGAAAGAAAATACGCCGCAGCGGGGCAACCGCTGTGGCGAGTCATTGCTAGCCGATAGGCCAAATTACATTTCGGAATTCAGCCAGTTCAAGAAGGCCTTGGTCTGCTTCGTGAAGTTCACGAGCACCTGGGCGTCGCGGACAACGATGAATTCGGAGAGGCCGTAGGTGGGCACACTCTGGGACCAGTCGTAAGTGTAGCCCAGACGAGTCCAGAGGCGCTTGGAAGACTTCTTCTCGTACTTCGCGGCAGTCTCGTCGAACCAGTTCTGATACCATATCATGAAGGCTTCGTCCTTCTTGCCGAACGGCGATTCCGCAGCAGGTTCGGAGGCTTCGGTCGACGGCATATCGTCGCCTATCATAGCCGGTTCTGCCGCCGGGGTCTCATCGATAAAGCTAGCTCGCATGGTGTTTCCTGTCGGATCGATTTCGAAAGCCGGACGGACGACATCCTTCGGGTCCACCCATATGGTGCTGAAGTAGTTGAGCGTCGTATCGAGCGAGTAGCCCATCAACTGGTGCAGACGGCGATTCCAGTTGCGCACGGAATCCTTGTTCTGGTTGAACCACTTGCGGAATTCCTTGTCGGCCACAGTCCACAGGACCTCGTCCCCGAGCTTGATCGTACGGCCCTCTTCGAAGCGTTCCGGGTCGTTGTGCCACACGACAAGGAGAATTTTATTGCGGTCACCGTTCCATGTGACCATATCGGAAAGCGTGTCCAGCGAGATAAGCGGCTGGATTTGATCGCTGCCCGCAGTGGCGGCCTGCTGGATAGCGGCCTTGTACGTCTCGGCAAGGAGCGAATCCTTGTTGGCAAACGAGACCTCGCCGCCCTTGCTGTCGACAATGTTACAATACGGAATCGAGGCGGCGGGGACTGCGACATTCCACTTATCAAACTGTTCTTCGATCAGGAGGTCGTTATGCGTGAAAAGCTTTTCGCCCTCCACAAATGAAATCACAATCTTGCAGAAGCCCGTATCGGGGATGACCACGGTCGTCGGGACAGGCCCCTGAGAAGGATCGCTTTGGTCGAGCCTCAAGTCGAACTCGTCTTTCCAGCACTGGTAGTGATAAGAATACAACGTAGCCGGGCCCGGTTTCATCTCGCTGAAGAAGAGGTTGTCTTGGTCGTTACTCCAAGTGGGCTTGACCAGAATCGTAGAATCCCCGAGTTTCATTGTCTGCGGGAGCCCCTCGCTACAGAACGTAGCTGCCTGGCGGAACACGCCGATGACGCCTGTTTTTGTACGGAAAGTTTCGGAATTGGTGACCCTAGGCCCCTGAGTGCAGGACACCAAGGAAAAAATAGAAGCGCCGATGATGGCAAGGGGGATTATCTTTTTCATGCCCTAAATATATGTTTTTGTTTTTTTTAAAGCAACATTTTTTAAGCCGCAATGCAGCTTGCACAAAGATATGGGAATAACGTTTCCCTCAAAAAGGCGATTCAGGGCCTACAACGGCAATCTAACGAACTGTAATGAACCGGCTCGACACTCTTTTTCCGCCAGCCTCGACCATTACCAAGACATTGCCTCTCGCCCACGACGAAACATTCACCTGGACAGACTCCCCTTCAAACGGGATATCCTGGATACATACGCCCATGGCATCGACGATTTTCAGACGTTTGGACCCCGGCACAGGAGCCTGCACCGTCAGCATTCCTTCAAGGACTCGCATCTGTACAGGCGCAAACGGAGCAGAGGAACGCACCGCGCCAATAGCGGACGGCTTTGGCTTGGGGCACGCCTTGACTCCCTCTTCTTGAGTCAGCACGAAGCATACCAGAGAATCTCCGTAGACTTTCAGGTCGAAGATGCCCGGTATTTCGGTCTTGCCCTTTTCCCTTTTGTATGAGAAATCCGCATAGTAGGTGTTCTTGCTATCAAGCACCTGCATTACATCTATGTGAAGATTATTGGGGTCCGAATTTGGATAATTGCTATAGAAAGCGGTTTCATCGTAATCAACGTACCACACGAAGACACCATTCTTCCCTTGGATTCCACTGTATTCGGATTCCGAAATTTTCGAGTCGAAACCGACCGCCGGACGATATTCAATGACGTAATATTCATCCCCATGTTTCGGGTTCGTAATGGAATAGGCGTGCATTTCCGAAAGGGGTTCCAGCATGTGGGGACGAAGCAAACTGTCTGGGAACACCTCGTCCAACAACATCCAACCCATGGATTCTCGCTCAAACGCAGAGAATGTCGGAGGGAATCGCCCACCCCCATTGCGCGTTCCGAGAGCCATCAAATCAAAGGGGAGCGGGCCAACCGTCGCGTAACCTTCGGCATCGACACCGTACAGATCATAGAGCCCCAGCACGTGGCTGAATTCGTGAGCTATGGTCGCCAAGCGATTGAGCTTGCCCGTATCTTCGTCCTTCTGCGACACAAACGCGTAGTTATTAAAAGTATAGCCATCTTTCGTATACACACTCTTCATAAGGGCTCTCAAAGTATATTGGTGTGAATAATAGTCGGCGTTGTAAGCCGAAGCTTCTTCGTTTGAAAGCGGGTGCATCAGAATAAACGGGCATTCTTCTTCATACTTCTCGGCACGTTTTTTGAAATCTTCACGTTCTACCAGTTTGTCAATAGCAGAGGTAATCAACGTACGTTCATTACGGTATTCACCGAAAATCATCGGAAGAGAAATCGGATAGACATCGAATGTGGGCTTGAACTTTCCTCCAGAACTTTCAATGAAATAGTCCCGCATGCTCCCGACATGGCCGTCTTCGCTGTACCCTTTCTTGTTGAGTTTTTTATAAACCTTCGCCGAATCGAAAGCCTCGGCATCGTCCGTGCTGAGAAGCATCACGGGGAAATAGCGGTCGCCCGTCACGAACGAACTCACACGCTTGTTGGCTCGCAACAAAGCCGCAGGCTTGATTACTGATGGGGCAAGGGTCTCTGGAAATCGGACCCCATTCAAAGCCTTGTGCTTTGAATGGACCTCGCTTTGATTCAAAGATTCTAGGAATTTCAATTCGTCGGGAGTCCTTTCCGCCGCGTCCTTGGCAATAAAGCCGGAGGGATTTCCTTTGGCATCTGCATACACGTAATTGCCATTTCCATCACCCACAACAAGGATTCCATCTATCGTCTTAGTAAAATGGTAGTGTTCATCCCCGAACTGGCGAATCGTCACAGTAGAGCCGTCCTTCTGTGTAAAGACGACGGGTGTGGGATTCGCCGGAGCCGCCATCATCGACACGGGAAACAAAACAACAAGCGAACAAAAAAGAGAAATAAATCTAATCAACTTCATAATCAGTTCCTCATGCGTCCAAAAATACATTTATTCTAAAGACTTATTCATCACAACTTCAAAAAGGAGCTTCTCGGCAGGAACCCCGAGCTTTGTGTTCGCGCCATCAAGAGCATCGACCCGCAGTTTCGTCTCTTTGCCCTAAATATAACGAGTTTCCCCCTCTTTCTCTAACCACCAGCCTCTTACCATCAATCACTATTTTCTACATTTTTCTCCGTAAAAAACACGAGGTCAACTATGACGTTTGAAGAAATGTACGCCCTGGCTTGCCAGCGCAAGAAAGAAATGCCCGAAGGCAAGGGAACCACAGAACTGTTCAAGAAAGGCCCGCACGCCATTGGCAAGAAGCTTGTAGAAGAAGCCGCCGAAAGCTGGCAGGCTGCACGCTTCGAAAGCCGCGATGCCCAGTGCCTCGAACTTTCGCAGGTGCTCTACTATGTGGCCGTGATGATGGCCGAAAAAGGTCTCACTCTCGAAGAGGTGTACGCAAAACTATGATCAAGGTAGCTCTCCCGAACAAGGGCATGCTTTTCGAGCCCACGCAGGAACTCCTGAAGGCCTGCGGTTACAAGGCTTCCAAGCCTTACAAGACTTTGACCCAGCTCGACACGAAGAACGGAATCGAATTCTTCTTCTTGCGCCCGAGCGATATCCCCATGTACGTGGGCCGCGGCATCATTGACGCAGGCATTACCGGCATTGACTTCAACGCCGAGGCGAAGAGCCCCGCGGTGAAGGTGCTGGACCTCCCCTTTGGCGCTTCCAAGATGTGCGCCGCCGTCCCGAACGACAGCCCGGTGCAGTCGCTCGACGAGCTCAAGGACAAGACGATTGCCACGAGCTTCCCGCATATCGTGGAAGGTTTCTACAAGAAGTCGATGGACTTCGTTGTGCTCGAAGGCGCCGTCGAAATCTCGGTGAGCCTCGGCGTGGCCGACGCCATCGTTGACGTGGTGGAAACCGGCACGACGCTCAAGCAGGCCGGGCTCCGCATTGTGGGCGACCCGCTGTTCAGGAGCAACGCCGCGCTGTTCTGCAACCCGCAGAAGACCGAACTCGAAGAAGTCAATACGCTCATCCGCCGCATCCAGGGCAAGCTGGTCGCGCAGTCCTACATGATGATCGAGTACGACTGCCCCGCCGAACTGTTGCAGAAGGCATGCGAAATGACTCCGGGCCTCGACGCCCCGACGGTCACCAAGCTGCACGGCCGCGAATGGTACTCCGTGAAGGCCATGGTCCCGCAAGAAGAAGCGAACGCCATCATGGACCGCCTTTGGGACGTAGGAGCAAGGAGCATCCTGCTGTTCGGAATCAAGAGCGCCCGTATTTAGCAATGAGGTCGCGCAAAGCGCTTTGAGCAATGGGGTCGGCACTACGTGCCTTTGAGCTAAAGTCAGGTGCCTTCGGCACAGTTATAATAGCTCATGCCCCATACGTCAAAGAAAGCTTGCGAACGGCCTCAGATCTCACACCTCAAAGGACCGAAGGTCCGACCTCATACCTCGAGCCTAAATGCATTCTCTCGCTTATTTAGCACGCCAGCCTATCCTTGACCGCGAAGGCAAGATTTACGCCTACGAACTTTTATTCCGCGATTCGCCCGAAAGCGACATTGCCGTGATTTCAAGCGATGTTCAGGCGACGGCCCAAGTGCTGGAAAATGTCCTCAACAACATCGGGTTCCAGCGCCTCATCGGTGACCACAAGGCGTTCATCAACTGCAGCCGCCAGATGCTGCTCGACAATATTTTCGGATTATTGAACCCTGCGAACTTTGTGCTGGAAATCCTGGAAGACGTGGAAGTGGACAGCACGCTCATCCGCGCCGTAGAACGCTACAAGGCCCGTGGTTTCGAAATCGCGTTGGACGACTTCATCTACAACGACGATTACATCCGCCGGTTCGAGCCGCTGTTCAAGTACGTATCTTACGTGAAAATGGACATCGCGGACAACGACAAGGAATCGTTGGAAAAGGCTGTCCAGTTTTTCAGCCCCATGCACATCAAGATTCTCGCCGAAAAGGTCGAAGACGAATCGACATTCAAGAAGTGCCTCGACGACGGCTACGACTACTTCCAGGGATTCTTCTTTGCCAAGCCCGAACTGGTGACCGGCCAGAAGATTGACGCGACCTCTGTCGCCATCCTGCGCATTTTGCTGTTGCTCCAGTCGCGCCCGAGCTTGGAAGAACTTTGCGAAAAACTCGACGAGACACCGGACATCGCAGCGAACCTGCTCAAGTTCGTGAACTCGGGCAACAACGGCGATGGCAACGGAATCAAGACCGTGAAAGATGCCATCGTGTGGGTCGGCATGAGCCACATCCACAAATGGCTGATGCTCATGCTTTATGCGCGCCCGGAACTCGGCATCTCGCCACAGAGCTCGCCGCTATTCCAGAGTGCGGCTCACCGTGCCAAGTTCCTCGAAATCGTCGCGAAGGCTATCGAACCGACAAACCCGCTGTTCGCTGCAAAGGCATTCATGGTTGGGCTCATCAGCCGTATGGACGCACTGGTGCGCGCACCCCTCGAGACTATCCTCCCCGAATCCCCCGCCGACGACGAAATGAGCGAATCCCTGCTCAACAGAAAGGGGAAACTCGGCACACTACTCCGGCTTGCGGATGCCGTCGAACTCGACGACCGCAAAGCCATTCTCATGACAATCGAAGAATTAAAGATTTCCACCAAGCAGCTAAACCGCTGCATCAACGAGGCATACAGTTGGGCTAATGAATGTTGAACCGCAAAGTCTAGAAGCGCTCATCTCCGAATTCGCTTCGCTACCCGGCATCGGACTCAAGACGGCACGCCGCCTTGCGTACCACATGCTTTCGCGTAACAAAGACGACATCCGGCGGTTCGCCGACAACATGATAGCGGCTTCGACTTCGGTCCACCCATGCCCCAACTGCCATGGTTTTACCGACCAGGAACTTTGCCCCATCTGTAGCTCCAGGACAGGTTCCAAGACTCTCTGCGTCGTGGAGAAAAGCGCAGACATTCTCCCGTTTGAACGGTCCGGCATATACAAAGGACTTTACTTTGTCCTTGGCGGCACCATCTCGCCGCTGGACGGAATCGGCCCAGAACACCTGCACCTGCCGCAACTCGTGGAACGCATCCGCGAAGAGGGCATCGAGGAACTGATTTTTGCGCTGGGATCGAGCCCCGAAGCAGACAGCACCGTGCTGATGATCGACAGGATGCTCGCCGATTCCCCCGTCAAGAGGACACGCCTCGCCCGCGGCATCCCGATGGGCAGCGACCTTGAATTTATCGACGAAGTCACTATGCTCAGAGCATTTGAAAGCCGAGGCGCTATATGATTACCGACGAAAAGAAGTCCCATCGCGCCCCCGTCATCGTGGGCGGCTACGAAATCCGCTCCGCCGAATTTGTCAAGGCGGCAGTGAACCTGAAAGGCCTCCCGGAGGAGCGCCTCCCCCAAATTGCCTTTCTCGGGCGCTCCAATGTGGGCAAGTCATCCCTCCTGAATGCCCTCATGGGGGCCAAAAAGTTGGTAAAAGTCAGCGCGGAGCCCGGAAAAACCCGCGAATTGAATTTTTTTAAAGTCAACAACGAATTTTTTCTTGTAGATTTACCAGGTGTAGGCTTTGCCAAGGTGAGCATCAGCAAACGCGACCAGATGGCAGACTTCATCCGCGAATACGTCGAAAAGTGCAAAGACCTTCGCGGGCTTGTCTACCTGGTAGACATCCGCCACGGAGGTACCGCCATCGACATAGAGACGGTGGAAAGCATCCGTGCAACGGGGTGTCCCGTGCTGGTTGTCGCAAGCAAGCGCGACAAGGTGAACCAGTCGGAATACGCCAAAAGCGTGAAGCTCATCAAGCAACGCCTCGGTTTGGAAACCAATCCGGTTTGTGTCAGTTCGCTGAAGAAAACCGGGCTGGACGAACTTTGGGACGAAATCTTGGAAGCTATCAGGCAGGATGCAAGAAGTTAGGAATTGGCAAAAGTTGACTATCTTGGGGAAAGCCTTCCACAGGCTGGGGCTTTTCCTGATGAAGCGCACGGTGGGCCAGGAGGTCGCGCTGTTCTTCCGCGCATACGCATCCCTTTTCAACCGCAGCCGCAGTTTCAAAGCCGATACCAAGAACATCATCGCCCAGGCTTTTTTCACAGGCGTCGAGATATTCCCCATCCTCTTTATCGTGGCAACGTTGTTCGGTGCCGTAGTCATTATAGAAGTGCTCACCATGATGGGCAAGATGGGCTTTGACGACGTTATGGGAAGCCTCATGGTGGTCGTGGTCATCCGTGAACTGGGCCCCATCCTCACCGCATTCCTCATCGCCGGACGTAGCGGTTCTTCGCTCACGACATACATCGGCAGCATGGTCATCAATTCCGAAGTGGACGCGCTTGCAACCATGGGCGTAAGCCCCATCCGCTACCTCGTCATGCCAGGCCTCATCGGCGGGACCATCTCGACATTCGTCATGACGATCCTCTTCAGCGCGATAGCCATCGGGTGCGGCTTCCTCGCCACTCAGGGGCTCTCGTTCCTTATCAGCGATGTCATCCACGCCAAGCTCACCTGGAGCTACCTTTCCTCGGAAATTCTCGATGCGATGTCGCTCACGGACTTCGTACTTATCATCGTGAAACCGCTCGTATTCGGGTCCATCATCACGACGAACGCCTGCTACCAGGCATTGAACATCCCGCACGATATCCGCCAAGTCCCCAAGGCCACCTCCCGCTCCGTTATCAAGTCCTTCTTGTACATTGTCGTTGCAGACGTGTTTATGTCTATATTCTATTTCCTCGACTACATGAACGAACTCTCGAAAATCATCTAGAGGAAACCATGCCGAACACGAACGCCCTACGAATAGAAGATTTGCACCTGAGTTACAAGGACCTTATCGGCGAACGCTTTTCTAAGCCCAAGACGCTGAGCTTTTTCGAGAAGCAGATGCACACGCCCGAAAAGGAATTGCTTTCTGGTGCCAACATGACTTTGAAAAACGGCGAGACGCTCTGCATCGGCGGACCTTCGGGAACAGGAAAAACAGCCCTGCTGCGAGTTATTGCCGGGTTGAACCGCCCGCTGGCGGGAAAGTTTTATTACTTCGGGGAATACATCCCCCCCGAAAGGCATACCGCTTTGGAAATCGCCCGCCGCCAAGTCGGACTTGTGTTCCAGAACGGTGCATTGATTTCGAATCTGCGCATTAAGGACAACATTGCGCTCCCGCTGCACTACCACAAAAAAGGCACGCCAAAAGAAATCGAAGAAAAAGTCAACATGGCCATGGACTTGATGCGCGTTCGCAGCCAGGCAGACATGTTTCCGCACCAGTTGAGCGTGGGCATGCAGAAGCGCGTGGCTATTGCCCGTTCCTGGGCGATGGACCCTAGACTGCTTTTGATGGACGAACCCACCGCAGGCCTTGACAACTACAACCGCCGCAACCTGTTGCCGCTGATCGACAACATGCGCATCTTGTTCCGTACATCCATCATCATCATCACACACGATTTGCTGATGGCCAAGGAACTCGGCTGCAACATCTGCTTTGTCTACAAGAAACAGATTACGGAGCCCAGACCGTTCGATTACTGGCTCAACTCGGACACAGATATTTCCAGGGTGCTCTTCCGAGACCTTCACCGCAACGCATAAATATTTCAACGATACCCCATGACCGATACATCCATGTTTCTCCCCTTACCTGACGATTTCCATGCTCACCTCCGCCAGGGCGACTTGATGCCCGGCTACGTACGCGACCTTGTAGCCCAATTCGGGCGCGCCATCATCATGCCGAACACGATTCCCGCCATGACGAGCGCAAAGGCGATTGCCGAATACAAGGCGCAGATTTTGGATGCCGCAAAAGACGTGCGCCCGGATTTTGAACCGCTCATGACGTTCAAACTGAATCCGAATTACACGGAGCAAGATTTGAAAGACATGATGGCGGTAGGCGTTGTCGCAGGTAAATACTACCCAGCAGGCGTCACCACGAACAGCGCCGACGGCATCAGCGATTTCGAGGCGGTGTTCCCTGTGGTCGCGATGATGGAAAAACTTGGCCTTGTGCTTTGCGTACACGGCGAGGAGCCGGGCGAATTCTGCCTCGACCGCGAGCCCGCATTCATCAAGCGCGTAGAGACTCTTGCATCAAAGTTCCCGAAACTAAAAATCGTCTTTGAACATTTAAGTTCCGCAAAATCAGTCGAGGCGGTAAAGAGGCTGCCCGCAAACGTGGCGGCGACATTCACTGTACATCACCTGATGATGACGCTCGACGATGTAGTTGGCGACTCCCTCAGGCCGCATCACTTCTGCAAGCCTTTGCCGAAGCGGCCTGAAGACCGTGCCGCGATCCGCGAAGCGGCGTTCAGCGGGAACCCGAAATTCTTTCTCGGCACGGACTCCGCCCCGCACCAGCTGGGCAAAAAGGAATGCCCGTGCGGGGCGGCGGGCGTCTACAGCGCTCCCGTGGCTATTCCGCTGTTGGTACAGGAATTCGAAAAAGCCGGCCAACTCGACAAGCTTGCAAATTTCATCGGTGGTTTCGGTGCAGACTTTTACGGAATCCCGCGCACGACAAAGCAAATCGAAGTCGTGAAGGAACCGTGGACCGTGCCCGCCGTGGTGAATGGCGTGGTGCCGCTTGCCGCCGGGCAGACTCTCGAGTGGAAACTCAAGTAAGCTTCCCTCAAAAAAAATAAACAGAGACTTTGCGCGCCAGGGCAATTTTTTTTCAAATTTACGTTCCCTGACCCGCAAAAAATATACATTAAGAGCAAAAAACAATAGGTCTTTTCATGGCATTTTTTCGCGCTGTATTCTATTATATCCTAGTCTTCTCTGGAATGTGCATCTTGGGCCTTCCTTTCATGTTCTTCAAAGGCAAAATCCTGGGACGCTGGCAGGAAAGTACACAAATCTGTATTCCCTTCTTCAAGACCCTTTTCAAAATTTTCGGAGTCAAGCTCGAAGTCGTCGGCAAGGAGAACATTCCCGACCACAAGCAGTTCGTGATCGTCGCGAATCACCAGAGTTTCCTCGACATCAATGTCATCTGGCCATCCATCGCCATCACGGCATTCATCGCGAAGGCAGACCTTTGGAAAGTTCCTGTATTCAGCTGGGTACTCAATCATATCGGTTGCATTCCCGTACACAAGAACCCCCGCAAGAACCTCGGCATGGGCTCACTCGTCAAAGACCGCCTCGCACACGACTACACCATTTCGGTGTTCCCCGAAGGCCACCGCAGTAACGATGGGCGCATGCTCCCCTTCCAGAACGGGATTTTCCGCATGGCCAAGGAAAACGATTTGCCGTTGCTGCCGGTCACGCTTGTGGATACAGGCAAACGCCTCTCCAAGACAAAATGGGCGCAGGTTCCAGGTGTCGTTAAAATCGTCATCCATCCGCTACAGACGCCTGAAAGTTTCGCAGAAAAGTCCGTCATGCAACTGCGTGACGAAATCCACGACATGATTGAATCTGCACTGCCGTACAAGCAACAAGAAATTGCATCTGCCGCCGACAACGGCACAAAGGAGGCCTAGAATGGCTAAGAATTTACCGAGTGAAGAACAGATTATCGCTATCCTCCGTGACGAACCGATGGTCGGGAGCCGCCTGCGCAGCGCGCTCGGGCTGCCCAAGAAGCAGAAAATGGCATTCAAGCAGATGCTCGCCGACATGGTGGACCAGGGTCTTTTAAAACGTACGAGCCACAAGGAATACCAGCTCGGCGACGGGGAAAGCCTCGAAGAAAAGCGCGACAAGCGCATCAAGAAAATCGCGGAACAGCATCCCGAAGACAACCGCCGTCTGGGTGCCCGCAGCCGTCGCCAGAACGACAAGTCTACCGAGACCCGCGTCAAGCGCGGCATCCTCCACCAGACAGGCGAAGAAGAGTGGGAAGTCCACGAACTCGATACCGGCAAGGTGTACGAGATGTGCCACCGCAGGCAAGCCCCGGGCAAGGAAGGCGAGACCATCAGCTTCACGCTGTACCCACACCCGAAACTCAAGCACAGCTACCTCGCCAAGGTGGACCACAGCGCCGACGCTCTGAACATCTCTTGGGACGAAGTCAAGACGAAGTTCATGAACGATGCGAACCTCCCCAAGGATTTCCCGCCCGCCGTGAAGAAATACGTGGACAGCGTCAAGGAACCCTGCGGCAAAGATTTCAAGGGCCGCGTAGATTACAGGCAGACGACGATTCTCTGCATCGACCCCGAAGGCGCCATGGACCACGACGACGCCATCAGCGTAGAACGCACGCCTAAGGGCGGCTACAAGCTGGGCGTACATATCGCCGACGTGAGCTACTATGTGCCCGAAGGTAGCGAACTCGACGAAGAGGCTCTGGAAAGGAGCTACACGCAGTACCTGCCGTGGACCGCCGTGCCGATGCTCCCCGAAAAACTTTCGAGCAACGTGTGTAGCCTGCACCAGGGCGTAGACCGTTGCGCATTCACCTGCATGATGGAACTCGACAAGAACGCAAACGTACTCAGCTGGGATTTCCACCGCAGCATCGTGAAAATTACCAAGTCCATCACCTACGAACAGGCGATGGAAATGATGAAGGAAGGCGACGACGACATCAAGGCACTCGCCGAAGTGACCGCACTCCTCAAGAAGAACCGCACCAAGGACGGCCTCCTGGAATTCCAGAGCACCGAATTCGGCTGCAAGTTCAACGAGAAAGGCGAACCGGAAAAAATTTACCCGCGCCTCACCGACGAAAGCAATTCGTGGGTGGAAGAGTGCATGCTCATCGCGAACAACTGCTGCGCCAAGGAACTCAAGAAGCGCAAGCTCCAGGGCATCTACCGTATCCACGAAGCGCCCGACACAAAGGACATCATGGAACTGTACTACATGTATCCGGACCTGTTCAAGGATTCTCCGGTGATGTTGCGCGACTTGGGCAAACCCCGCAGCGGCGACACGAACCTGAACCCGACAGCCTTCAAGCTGTACGAGCACCTGGTGAAGCGCGCCGAGGGCGACGAGACGCTCACGAACCGCATTTTGCGCAGCATGCAGAAGGCGCACTACGACAGCAACAGCTTTGGCCACTTCGCGCTGAACTGGCAGGACTACGCGCACTTCACGAGCCCCATCCGCCGCTACGCCGACCTTTGGTGCCACCGCGAATTGGCGCGCAAGGGCAAGGAAATCAATGCCGAACGCAAGAACAGCGTGATTGAAGTTTGCGATTTGATTTCGGCGAACGAAGTCAAGAACCAGAAAATCGAACGCATCGCCATCAAGGTGTGCAGCTGCTGGATTTTGAAGAGCCGTATCGGCGACGACTTCGAAGCGACCGTCACGGGTATTGAAGAATGGGGCATCTACGTTTCCATCGCCGACCCGATTGCCGAAGGGCTCGTGCGCTTCCGCGACATCGCGGGCGATGACTTCTACGTGTTCAACCCAGACCAAGGTCTTGCCTTCGGCAAGAAGAGCGGGCGCACGTTCCGCCGCGGCGACAAGGTGCTTGTGCGCCTTCTGAGGGTGGACCCTCTGCGCGGTCAGGCGGACTTCAGCATCATCGAGAAACTCAGTTCCGAACCGAAAAAGCGCCGCCGTCAGGGAGACCGCAGCAACGAGGAACGCGCCGACCGCGCCGCCGCGGCGGAAGCCCTCGGCTACGTCAGCCAGCCCGACTTTGACGACGAACCGGAATACGCCTCCGCAGGGAGCCACAAGAACCGTGGTGGCCGCAAGGGCAATTCACGCGGGGGCAAGTTCGATGCCGACGCCCCGAGTTTCGAGCGCACCGGACGTGGGCCACGTAACCGTGCCGAACGCCGTGCAGCCCTGCAGGGCGACGATTTCCACGTAGCAAGCAAACCGCGCAAGACAAAGGGCGGACGCTTCCGCAAGAGGTAATATGCCGAGCTACAGGAAAGTCGCACTCTACGCCAGCTACCAGACCGGAAAAGACCTTCCCGGCTATGTGCGTTTTGCACTTTCGCGCCTAGCCAAGACCGATTTCCATGTCGTTCTCCTGACAAACGAGCGCGAACTTTCCGCACAAACATACGAGTTCATCGCCGATAACGATATTGAACTCTTCTTGACGCAGAACCACGGTTTTGACTTTGGCATGTGGCACCGTTACCTCAAACTCAAAGTCAACAGCCCCGCCGCGAACGGCACGCAAGATGCCATGGGGAACCTGGACCGCCTCCTGGTGCTGAACGACTCTATCGTCTATTTCCAGGACCATTTCGAGAGGTTCTTCGCCGAAGCCGAAAAAAGCAGCGCCGACGTGGTCTCGCTCACGAGCAGCAACGAGATTTTCCCTCACCTCCAGTCATTCTTCTTGTACATGAAGCAACCCGCCCTCGGTGCATTCTTCATGCACATCTTCGAAACTCCCGAACAGGACAGTTTCGAAGCGACCGTCCGCAACATGGAAGTCGGCCTGAGCGGAAAATTCGTGGAAGCGGAAGTCCGCATGGAGGCTCTCTACCCCACGACCGGCAGCCCCCTATTTTCCTACAAAGACCTAATTGAACAGGATGCAGGCTTTGTCAAACGCAAACTCCTGCAACGCCGTTTCAAATTCAAGGAGAAGGTCCACTTCATCCGCAACGGAGCTTACGACGCACTCAACGCCGATTACCGTAAAATGGCGAAAGACGCCGGACTGGACGCCAACTTCAAGGAAGAATGGTTGCCGCGCCCCATCGGGGGCAAGGCACTGCAAACAGCGAACCAACTGTGGGAAAAGGCCTTCGAAAAAATCGGCTGGCCCGTGCTGCGCACCCTTATCAAGGCCAAGTACAAAATACTGCGCAAGCCTCTCAAGGGCGATGAGTACAAGTAGCGCTGCTACTTGGCTTTAAAGAAAGTGGTTACCTGGATGGAATCCTTTTCCCCCACCCCGTTTTCGTAATGCATGAATCCCAGTGTCCAGGTAACCGTAGAATCTGACTTCATATTGATATTTTCAAACACATATTCTCTAGCGCTGACACGGCGTTTCGCAGGCCATGTGCGGTTGACGTCTACAAGTTCCGCAAAATCATAAGCGTTTTTCACACGCATGACAACTACCGGGAACCCCGTAAAAGACAATTGTGAATTGACAACAATGCGATTGTTCCCACCCAGCTGGGGGTCGCGCACATCCAAGGTGTCGAAGAAATCGCGCATCGCGGTAGAATCGAACGGATGCTCCCCCAAATCATAAACATATTCCGGCGGGATATAATCGGTCAGGCGATTCTTGCCATAGTTGATAAAGGTCGTATCGTATTTCTTCGTGAACGTATTCCGGAACAAAGTATCCTTATGGATAGTATCCGTCAAGACAACGACCGGAACCGAATCAGGATAGATTTCCATCTTTTTATATTCAAGGTCCGGATTGATCATCGGCTGCATGGCATATTTACACGAAAACGACTCTTCTTCCATATCGCACGTCAATCGAGTCGATTCACGCAACACCGTATCCAGATGGTTCGCCGAATCTCTATATATAAATGACGTATAGGACGATTCTATTTCTACTTCCTTATCAACCGTGTCTTTATAGACAACAATGGTATCATGGACATAAATCGTATCGGCAGCATTTTTTTTCGCAAACGAATTCTGGGGCGCAGAATCCGCATAAGGCCCATCGGCAGGGCCGAGGACTAGTTCTTCATTTGAAGTGCAGGCCACAAGGAGCGCTACCGCAAACGCCAAAAGGAACAGAATCCACACAAATTGCAAAATATGTAAGAATGTCCAACGCATACAAAACCGTCATCCCCGCAATAAAAATAACACTTTTCAAAAAAAAGGAAATTTTTTTATACAATCCGCACAAAAGCGTATTTGACGTCACAACATTTTGTCTTAAAACGTCCCGTCAAAGCAGGAACAACATATTTTTTTCGTAATTTATCCGTACCGGGGAAATCTTTAGTTTTTTCACCAGCCCGTAATGCCGATAATCATAGTTTATCCGCACAATTGGAATCACGAGGCGTTGAAATTTCCACGGCAAATCTTCCTTCGTTTCCGCAGCTATTGTTTTTTACCGGAATTCGTCCTCCACCTCTTATATGATCAATCCAGTATATACGTCTATTTTTTTGATGAAAAGACCACTCATATTCAATAAACGGATATTTTTCATTATCACAAAATACATCCATGTCCAATCTGCATTTTATCTCATCCTTCCCATGCCATATAGGATTTTCAGTTTTTACCTCGTACGTAAAAAGCCCCAATCCATCCTCGTTGCGATACTCATGATTCTTAAAGCCATGAACAGAATCAGGGTACCCAAGCAGAACGCCATCCCTGTTGGAGATGAGAACTGAATCATCGCATGTAATCGTTGCCCAGGCAGAATCTACACCATTAGGGTTGGACACATACACCTCGTTTATGCAAGGAGAAAAAGAACCACTAGGATCTTGGTCCAAAAGGCACCCTGACAGCAAAAGCATCAATAAGAAAAAAAATATTCCCTTCATGTTATAAATATATACAAAAGATCCCCGGCGTTGCCGGGGACCTTGCACAATACTTTCTTTTTCGCCTTTACTTCACGATTTTGGCGTCTTCCACCTTCTTGCCATTGATGGTCTTGGGGGCAGAGCCTGTGTCGCGGCGGATTATCTTGTACTGGATAATGCTCCAGATGTTAGAAACAATCCAGTAGAGCACGAGGCCGGAGGGCATCACCGCGCTGAACAGGAACATCATTGCGGGCATCATCCACACCATCATCTTCTGCTGGGCGGGGTCCATGCCGGCGCTGCCGCTCATGGTAACCTTTGTCTGGAAGTATGTGGTGACCACCATGATAATCGGGAGCAATGCGAGACCCGACGGCATGAGGTACGGAATCGAGATGCCGCTCCAAATCACGTCGCTGCGGCTGAGGTCAGAAATCCAGAGGAACGCGGGCATGCCACGGAGTTCGATGGCGCGGCCGAGCACAAAGAAGAGGCCCATGAAAATCGGCATCTGGATGAGCATCGGGAGGCAGCCGCCGGAGCAACTGGCGAGCGGGTTCACGCCGTTCTTGGAATAGAGTTCCATGATGGCAGCCTGCTTCTTCTGCGGATCGCTCCTGTACTTCACGTTGATTTCGTCGAGCTGCGGCTTGAGCTTGCTCATGGCCGAGGTGGACTTCATCTGTTTCACGGTGAACGGGGTCGTGATGCCGCGGACAATGAAGGTCACGAGGATGATGGCGACACCGTAGTTCGGAATCATGGAGAAGAAGAACTTGAGGAGCTTGAGCAGCATGGCGCAAATCCACACGAACCACACGTCGGCACCGCACCATTTCCAGCCGCTCACGATAACCTTCTCGTAACCCTTGCCGTAGGGAGAAACTTCGTCCCAAGAAAGCGGAAGGACCATGAAGTCGTAGCTGAGAGAATCCGAACCGCGGAGATCGTCGGTAACGGCAATCTTGTAGGTGCCCGGATCATATTCGTTGTCGGCAATCTTCATCGGCTTCGCTTCGAGCGTCGCGGGGACCGGGGTATCGAACTGCACGGCCATGGCGACGTACTTGCGACGGATACCCGCCCAAGACATGTTGCCGTCGTTGAACTTTTCAGGATCGCGGACCATTTCGCGTTCCACGCCGCTACCGGCGCTGTAAATCACTTCGCTAAAGAAGTAGCTCGTACCGCCAAAGCTCTTGCCCTTCGGGATAACTTCGGTTTCCTTCATGCCGCCCTTCCAGGCCAGTTCGTAGGCTTCGGGCTTGAACCCGACAAACTTGTTCACTTGGCGCACGGCGGCGCCGTCCTTGGTAAATCCGTAGCTGCGAACGACCTTGTTGCCGTTAGCATCGGAGAACACGAACTCGACCGTAGCCTTGTCATCGACAACAATCTTTTCGGGAGCGTCAACCGCGAACATGGCTTCGCTCAAGTCGGCCTTGCCAAGCTTGAGGTCGAGGGCACCGAGCGCCGTATCCTGGATGAGTTCGGGGAAAGCGCCCGTAGAATCGGGAAGCGCCTTCACAATAACACTCTGCACCTTGCCGCCCTTGTTGCTGAGCGTCATGATGAACTTTTCGGTTTCGACGACAACCGTACGCGGCTCGACAACGACCGGGGCGGGCACGGAGGCGGAATCCACAGCTGAATCCGACGGGGCTACGCTAGAATCCTCGGAAGAACCGGCATCGCCCAGCACCGGGGCAGCCTTGAGTTCGGGGGTCTTGGTCGGGAGCACCAGTTCGCTTGCAACAGAAGAATCCTTCTGCACTTCCGCAGCGGCAGCCTTCTTCGCCTTGGCTTGGGCAGCGGCCTGGGCTTCGGCATTAGCAGCGTTCGTCGTCATCCACCAGATGACAATCGCAGCGATAAGGATGGAACCGATAATGGTATTCTTGTTCATCTTTTTTCCTTGGGAGGCGGTACAGGATCGTATCCGCCTTTACAGAATGGGTTGCATCTCAAGACTCTAAAAACCGCAAGATAGAAACCTTTGAAGGGTCCGTGCACCCGCAGAGCCTCGATTGCATACTGGGAGCACGTCGGCTGGAACCTGCACACACCCCGGAAGAAGAAGGGGTGAATCAGCTGGTACAACCGGATAGGCAGCACAAGTGCCGCAGAAAGTACGTTCTTAACCTTTTGCCACATCCGCAGGCCCATCCCATTCCATCTTGTGAAAAATCTTCAGGGCAGATTCGCGAAGGCATTCCGGGGACATCTCACTGGCACTGACGGTCACAACGACCATGGCCCACACGGGCTTCTTTATCGAGGGGACCATCCCAAAAAACAAAGGCCGCAAGACCCTGCGACACTTGTTGCGGTAAACCGCGTTACCGTTTTTCTTTTTTGCCAAAAAGCAGAAACGACAATAGCCGTCCGGGCTTTCAATCCACTTCATCGATAACGATGGAGAGCGGACGAATTTCCCTTGGACGGCGACTTGCCGATAAGCGGGTTGCGTCGGCAGACGATAAGAACGCAGAGTGGCTATGAGCCAACCTCCGACTTACTTCTTGTAGACGGAATCGCTGACAGTGAGACGCTTGCGGCCCTTGGCACGACGACGGCTCAAAACGGCGCGACCCCAGCGGTCTTCCATACGAGCCATGAAACCATGCTTGTTGACACGCTTACGATTGTGAGGCTGGAATGTTCTTTTCATTGTTTTAACCTTTATAAAAAAGCGATTTTTTGGAACTCAAATTTAGTAAAAAGCCTGCATAAATCAAGGGGTTAGAAAGCGCCAAAGCCGTTTTTTGAGCAATTTTCACGACTTATTAACATTTTACTCACCCTGCATCACCGGAAGAACGCATACGCTTGCGGGCGCGGGAGCCCGGACGGTTGCGGCGGTGCTTTTTCTTGAAGGGGGCCGGCTGCGCATCTCCCGCCTTCGCAACAGGGGCTTGTTTCACGGCAGGTTTCTGTGCGTTTTGGAACTTCTGGGGGTTCTGGGGGTTCTGCACCTTCTTTTCGCCGCCCTGCTTTTTCCCTTGGGCGTTCCCAGAATTTTCGCGGCGAGCCTTGTCGCGAGGCATCCTGCCACGTGCATTGCGGAATTCGCTTTCGGGAGTCTCTTTTTGCGGGGGCGGGAGTCTGTCGAAGACAGACTTATCCCCTTCGGGGATGCGCACGCGGGTCAGCTTTTCGATGGCACGCAAGTCCTGCTCCTCGTCGGGAGCGCAGAACGCGATGGCGACCCCGTCCTTGCCCGCGCGCGCCGTCCGCCCGATGCGGTGAACGAACGTTTCCGGCTCGTTGGGCAAATCGTAATTGAACACGTGGCTCACGTCGTCCACATCGATGCCTCGGGCGGCAATGTCTGTCGCCACCAGCACGCGAATTTCCTCTTTCTTGAACTTTCCGAGCGCTTCCTGGCGGCGGTTCTGGCTCTTGTTGCCATGGATGGCGGAGCACTTCACGCCCGCCTTTTCGAGCACGCGGACAATCTTGTCGGCACCGTGTTTCGTGCGGCAGAAAACGAGCACCTTTTGCATCTCGGGATGGCCGGCGAGCAGTTCCTTGAGAAGCGCTCCCTTGCGGCGCTTATCGATGCGGTAAAGTTCCTGGTGGATGCGCTCGATGGGCGTACTCTGCGGAGCAACCTCGACGCGCACCGGATCTGCATGGAGAATCGATTTCGCCAAATCCAGAATGCTGTCGGGCATGGTCGCGCTGAAGAACAGATTCTGCCTATTCTGCGGCAAGAGCGCCACCACCTTGCGGATGTCGTGGATAAAGCCCATGTCAAGCATGCGGTCGGCCTCATCCAGCACAAAGACTTCCAGCTTCTTGAGGCTCACCGCCTTCTGGCCAATCAAGTCGAGCAGGCGCCCCGGAGTCGCGACAAGCACATCGACGCCACGGATAAGGTTCCTCTTTTGCGAAGCATCGTTCACGCCGCCGAAAATGCAGGCCGTCGATATCGCCGTGAACTGGGCGTACTGCCTAAAGCACTCCTCCACCTGGATGGCGAGTTCGCGGGTCGGGAGCAGCACCAGCACGCGGCACGTCTTGGGAGCGCGGAAATTGCCCGACTCCAGCAGCCGCTGCAAAATGGGGAGCGCGAACGCGGCCGTCTTTCCCGTTCCCGTCTGGGCAATCCCCAGCAAGTCACGGCCTTCCAAAAGGCTCGGGATGGACTTTTCCTGGATCGGGGTGGGAGTTTCGTAGCCGACTGCACGAATGGCACGCTGCAAAGGGTTAGCAAGGGGTAAATCCGCAAACATCATAATAGGGCCAAATATAGAAAAACGGGGAAGCCCCCGCCAAATACTTGGTCAATGCGTCACTTCAGCGAACGCAATAGCGTTTTCTGCCCGTCGGTGATGCGGTAGCTCTCGCAGGCCTTCTGGATGGACTTCGCGTGAATCCACGGCGAAAGCTTGCGGCCCTTGATGTAGGGGAACGTCGCATCCCACTGCTTGGCAAGCGCCGTCGCGATGTACCAGGCAATGACCATCTGCACGTAGTAGCGGTCCGTGGGGCGCGCGGCATTTATCGCAGACTTTGCGGCGCCGGTATCGGAATCGTCGAACAGGTTCTCGTCTATCGCGGCGACCATTTCCAGATGCTTCTTGTCGAAACGCCCGTCCAGGAAAAAGTTCATGAGCATGTTCACGCCGAAACGCACCGTGTAGGGCTTGCTCGACTTGAGCCACGCCTTGATGCGGGCCAAGAAGCGAGATTCGTCCTTGAGCAACGCCTTCGGGGACTTGCCGTCGCACACCGCCCAGTTGTCGATGTAGGGCAAGAACTGTTCAATGCGGCGCAGGCACTCGTCAAAATCCTTGATGCGCTCGACCACAAAGAGGTGGACCTGGTTTTCTTCGAAATACCGATGCGGAAGCTTGTCCAAAAAGCTCGAGACATCCTTCGGCAAGGTTTTTGCGGCAAACTCCTTCGCAATTTTCCGCATCGTAGGCACGCGCACGCCGATAATCTTTTTCTTGTCGATGTTCGGCAACAGCGATGCATGAAAGTCCCTGTATTTCAGGTCCTGTTCGGCAAGGAGTCGCTTGACAAGTTCGGCGGGAGTCATACTATTCCGCCTTCGTTTCTTTCGGTTTGATTCTTGCACTCAAATAGCTGAGCACCAAGTTCTGCCACACCACATAGCACGTAGGCGCAAGCGCCACGACAGGGCCTGCGTACAAAGTCGCAATCCAGATGACGAGCGTCGTGTTTTTCTGGCCCATGCTCTGCGCACTTTCAATCGGGCGACGGTTCCTTTCGACATACCAACCGAGGGCATAAAGAAGAATGCAAAGAATCAGCGAAACGCCCGCCATCATCGGGAGTTTTCCGCTATTCCATAAATCCCAGAAACCCATCTCGCGGATATCGTAGCTTGCCTTGGCAAGAATCACGAACACGGAGAAAGTCCAGATGAACATCGTGTACTTCTGGAATTTGGCAGCGCGGTCAGCGAGTTCTGGGTAGAACGCGCGGAGGCCCAGCGCAAAAGCAAGCGGGATGCTGATGATGGGCTGGATGGTATTGAAAATCTTCATCGAAATGTCTTGCAGGCTCGCATCCGTGCCGGTCAAGTAACCGAACACAATCGGGATGGAGAAGCAAGCGATGAGGTTTCCACTCAAAAAAATCTTCAAGGCGAGAGAAGCCGAACCGCCGAGCATCTTGGCCATCGCCGGGGCAGCATTTGCAGGCGGGCAGAGCGCGATGATAGCACCACCGAGCAACACTTCACGAGGCAGGCTGAACAATTCAACAATTCCAGCGAGGGCGGCAACAAGCAAAAGGCTTACCAAGAGAGCACGAATCTCTATCTTGAACGTGTAGCCGTGCGTTTGCGGAGGAATCTTCGTCACGAAAGTCAAAAACATCATCGAGCCGATTAAGAACGGCATCATCGGCGAAAGCACATGCGCCTGCGGGAGCAAAATCCCGAGGATAATCGCAACCGGCATGAGTATTGCACGTAGATTCTTCATAACGCGCCCAAATGTAGAAATTAGAGACGACCCCTACGATTCAAACGGACGGACTCGCAGCGTGACGCCCAAATCTTCACAGGTTTTGCGGCAAATCTCGATTTTTTCTTCGGGCATCACCTTCTCGACGACGGTCATGACCACGTTCTTCACGTGGGCCTTCGCGAGCACAGCGAATTCCTTGAGGGCATCATAAGACTTGATGCCAAACTTGGAACGCGTGAGTGCCAAGAATTCTTCGGCATCCGGGGCGTTCAGCGAAATCGAGACGGTATCGAAACGCCCTTCAAGTTCAGGCGTGATATCCTTGCCATGAATCAGGTTCGCAAGGCCATTCGTGTTAAGGCGCACCTTCAAGTTCGGGTACTTCGCCTTGAGCTTGTCAATCACGCTGCATACGTCGTAAAGGCGTTCGAGCGGTTCGCCGTATCCGCAGAAAATCAGTTCGTTGATGACGTTGAGGTCGTACGCATCAAAAATTTCCATCACCTGGTCAACGCTCGGGTCGCCGCCCTTGAGCCAGAGCGTATTGCCTTCCATCATCTTCTTTGTCTGGCGCAGGCAAAACACGCAGTTGCACGGGCAACGGTTCGTCATGTTCACGTAGATGTTCTTGCCGGTAATGTCGCCACTGTTGGCGATATCCAAATAGCCCGCCTGCCCGACGGTTCCTGTTACAGTATAAACTATCATTTAGTCCTCCATCAAGTCGCGAAGGTACATCTCGACGCTTAAACCCCAGTGCATGGGGACATTGTTCTCTTCGCAGTAGCGGATGCACTTGGACGCAAATTCGGCGGCTTTCTTTACCGACTCGTAAAAATCGTGGCCGTTCAGGTACATGCCGGCAATGACAGCGCTTATCACGTCGCCCGTTCCGCTGCGGTCGCCACCGATGCGGTCGGCCATCACGATTTTCGGTTCTTCGCCCTTGCTGTAAACGAAATTCATGATTTGCTTGCTACTGTAATGGATGCCCGTCACCACGATGTGTTCGGGGCCCTGTTCGGCAAGCGTCTTGCACATGTTCTCGATTTCGACAGGAGTGAGTTTGCCGTCGCGGTAATCGGAGCCCGTGAGCGAACAGAGCTCGGTAAGGTTCGGCGTGAGGATGTCGGCGTAGCTTACCAAAGCGCGCATCTTTTCGCACAAACTAGGCGTGTACGTTTCGTAGAGACGCCCGTAGTCGCCCATCACCGGGTCTATGAGCGTGAACACGCCGTTTTTCTTGAATGTCTTGATGAAGTCGATGACGATGTCCACCTGTTCCTCAGAGCCGAGGAAGCCGGTTGCGATGGCGTCGAAGCTCATGTCCAGATCCTTGTACGTCTGGATGTAGTCGCGCATCTTGGAGGTGTAATCGTCAAAGAAATACTTGGGGAACTGCGTATGTGTCGAGAGGATTGCGGTAGGCACTGCGACCGCCTGGATTTTCATGGCCGAGATGACGGGAGCCATGACGGCAACCGAGCAGCGGCCGAATCCGGTGATATCGTTGATGAGGGCAATCTTCTTCTGTGGCATAGCAATTACAAATTTAAAAATTAATCAACAGTAATGGTTCTTATGTTTTATTCGTTATTTTATTTTTTCTCAAGAAAAGCGTTATGCGGGAGGGGCCCCAGCTCAGAGTTGCGAAGGCCGCACGGGCCCCTCCCTGCACCCTCCCCATCCTTGGCCGACGCTTCCATTCTCTAAACGACAACTTATTTTCCTTTTTCTATTACTAACTATCTCGCTACAACTAGGTCTCTTTTTTTCTAATTAGCACGCGGGTGGAGGCGAGGGCTGCCGATACGATGACGGCAAGGAGCGTAGGGCCGAGGAAAACGGAATCCTGGTGTACGGCCACCTGATAGACAACAAAGCCCGCAAGCCAAGAGAAAAGGTTCCAGAGCCAGAAAGATTTCTTGGGTTCAGAACTGCGCTCGAAGTAAAAAGAGACAAGCAGCACCGCAGCCATGGGCGCGAACACCGACGCAATCAAGTACAAAAAGCTAATGTAGTGTTCCATTATTCCCGAGATGGCAAGGGCGGCGCTCAAAAGGCTCACGACAACGCCCGCAACCTTCGGGTTGATTTTGCCGTAAATTGCCTTGGAAGATTCGCCTGCGGAGTTCGCGGCAAGGAAGTTCGTCGTGACGGTCGAGAGCACCACGATGATGATGCCCGGGATGCCGAGACCCGCAAGAAGGATGGCCTGCGCGATATTGTTGTTTGCACCGATGCCTGCAATCTCGATGCCGATGATGTACATCCAGAGGCTCGCGAACGTGTAGGCCGCCGCAGAAACTGCGGTTGCCTTCACCGGATTTTCCACGTCTTTCGTGTAGTCCGAAATCACCGGAAGCCAGGAGATGGGCATAGCGATGGAAATCTCGAAGATATTCCAGAAGCCGAGTAGCGCCACGGAACCAGCGGCGGCCCCGGCGGCAACGCCGGCGACGGTCGTGCCCGAAGCATCGTTAATTCCAAATAACTTAACAGAAAGAACTGCAAGCAAAATGGCGAGAGCGGCCATCACGACCGTCGTCACGGTCGCGGAGCGCCTGAGCCCCACAAAAACCCAAATGGCAATCAAGACCGCAAGAATAACGCAAGTGAGCGGGAAAGAGATGGGCAGGCTCAGGCCCGCTAGTGCTGAAGCGCCCTGCGCGTTCAGCACGGCCACCCACGCGAGCAACTGGAAAACGTTCAGGGCGGCAAAGAACCTGGAACCATACTTGCCGAATGTGGAAGCGGTCGTTTCCATCGCGTTCAGGCGCACGCGCGCCCCGATAAGGCCCACGAAGAACAGGAGGATGCCGCCAAGCACGTGGCCGAAGATAAGCGGGAGCCAGAGGGAATCACCGGCAGCAGCACCGATTTCGATACCCGCCTCGATTTCGGAAACCGAGATGGCGACACCGAACCAGATGATTCCATTCGAAAAGAGACCCGTACGTTTTTCCATTGAGTACCTCCACGAGGTTTTAAAGACGGCGCAAAAATAGAAATGCGAGTGTTATAGAACAAGGCTTGAACTAATACCATTTTCGTATGGTGCGTTATAGATTTTCACTATAATTCTAAAAGAACAAACTAAAAAGGCCGCCCCGCATGGGACGACCAATTTAATTGTAGCCTGAGATCCTTCGACTTCGCCTTACGGCTTCGCTCAGGATGACACACAGTTTTTTCAGCAGCGGCATCACTGTCTACTGCCTACTTCCTACTGTCTACTAATTAGTTTCCGCGTTCGAAGCGGATGAAGTTCACGACCTTCAAGCTAGAAAGACCGAGCTGCTTGGCAACGACTTCCTGGAGGTAGTCCTTGACAGAGAGCTTCTTCGGGTTCTTTTCAGACATGAAGAATTCCTGGTCTTCGAGAACGATTTCCTT
>NZ_CAMZCS010000034.1 GCF_947305105.1 uncultured Fibrobacter sp.
CAACCGCGTCACTTTCAAGTCCCTGTTCCGCACATCTACGGGCCGTATGTAGTCTCCAAGCCGTTTCATCATTCCACTTTATCCGATACCTTAAATTTGAAAATAGTTCCTTTTTGTCGAAAATAACGCGTAAACCATAAAAAAGGCAAGAAAAACGGGAGTATTACTTCCGAAATTCAGCGAAAATCGGAAGTAGAAGTCTTGTTTTTTATCCGTTGTCCTTATTAATCAGGTTTACCACCACCTTAACCATCATGTCCTTTTCTTCAGGGCGACTTTCGGCTATCATTAATGTTATCGCAACGAGGGTGTTGTCCGCAATGCGTTTAGATCCGTCCTTGTTATAAAGGATTCCGTTATTTTCCATGAACCACAAAAACAGGGTTGCGGCAATACGCTTATTGCCATCGGTAAAAGAATGGTTCTTGATCACCAAGTAGAGTAGTGTTGCGGCTTTTTCTTCCACAGAAGGGTATAAATCGACTCCCCCAAAGGTCTGATAAATTTGCCCGATGCTACTTTTGAAGGACTGATCCTTTTCGTGACCAAACAAGGAACTGCCGCCAAATTTTCTCTTGAGGCTCTGGATAGCTTCCATCGCATTTTCATAGGTCGCCTTAAAGCGAGCACGTTTAGTCACCTTGCGGATTCCCAATTTCTGGTAATCATAATCGTCAAGGGTGTCAAGGGCATATGTATAGTCCGAGACAACTTGAACCAAGGATGATGCTTCATCGGATGTCAATTTTTCCTGCGTTTTGGCAGTCCGACCGACCAATTTCACCAGTTTACACAATTCATCATACTTTAAAGCGGCAACCTTATTATTGATAGCGAACCCTTTGACTAAGTAATCCTTCAGAACCTTGTTTGCCCATTGGCGGAACAGTACGCCATGTTTGCTTTTTACGCGGTAACCGACAGAGATAATGACATCGAGATTGTAATAATTGACTTCCTTGGTCTGCGTTTTGCCTTTAATTGCGCCATGTTGAGTGGTTGTCGCAAATTTTGCGACAACCACATTGCCAGCCAATTCTTCTTTTATCGCATTGTCAATATGCTTGCGAATAGTCTTGCTGTCCCTCTCAAAAAGTAGGGCCATTTGTTCCGCATTCAGCCAAACGGTCTCGTTTTCCATGCGGACATCAATCTGCGTCTTACCATCACTGGTCTGGTAGATGACTATTTGGTCGTTTTGGGAGATCTTATTCGCCATAAATTCTCTTTTTTTATAGTTCAAATCCCAGGTTCTTGAACACTTTGGCGAGTTCCTTTTCGCTTTCTTTTTCGGCCTTGAGGAGGGTGCGCATTTCCGCCTGGAGTTCGCGCATCTTTTCGTCAACGTTCACGGCCTCGTCGCGGTTCTTGAATTCGATGTACTTGCTCGGCACGAGCGACCAGTTTTTCGCCTCGATTTCCTTGAGGGTGGCGGTGGCGCAGTATTCGGGTTCGTCCTTGATTTTCTGCGTTTGCCACTTGTGGTAGGTGCCGCTGATTTTTGCGATGTCCTCGGCGCTGAACTGGGTGTATTTCTTTTCGAAGGGTTCGCCCATCTGGCGCAGGTCCATAAAGAGCACTTCACCTTTGCGGTTACGGTACTTGCGCATGGCATCGCCGACCTTGACTTCGCGGGCGGTCTTGTTGTTGTTCAGAATCCAGAGCGTCACGCTGATGTCGGTGGAATAGAACATGTTGCGGGGCAGAATGAGGATTGCCTCGACCTTGTCGTTCTGCAAAAGTTCCTTGCGGATTTGCTGTTCGTCGCCTTCGCCGCTGAGGGCCCCGTTACTGAGCAAAAAGCCTGCCACGCCGTTTTCGGAGAGTTTTGAGAGGATGTTCAGAATCCAGCCGTAGTTCGCGTTGCTCGTGGGCGGCACGGTGTAGCCTTTCCAGCGCGGGTCATCGAGGAGTTCGTTTTCGGCACGCCACGATTTCTGATTGAACGGCGGGTTCGCCATGATAAAGTCGGCTTTCAAATCCTTGTGCTGGTCTTCGGCAAAGGTGTCGGCAGGTTTGTCGCCCAGGTTGCCGGAGATGCCGCGGATGGCGAGGTTCATCTTCGCTAGTTTGTACGTGGTGCCGGTGTATTCCTGGCCATATACGGAGACTTCGCGCTTGTTGCCGTGGTGCGCCTCGATAAACTTCATGCTTTGCACGAACATGCCGCCCGAACCGCAGCAGGGGTCGTAAATCTTGCCGCGGTAGGGTTCAATCATTTCGGCGATGAGCCCGACAATTGTCTTGGGCGTATAGAATTCGCCCTTGCCCTTGCCTTCGGCGATGGCGAACTTGCCGAGGAAATATTCATAGACGCGACCAACGACATCCTGTTCTTTGTCCTTGATGGTGTCGATGCCGTCGATGTCGCTGATGAGCGCCGCGAGTTTTGCGGTGTCGAGTTGCAGGCGCGAGAAATAGTTGTCAGGGAGCGCCCCGCGCAATGCCTTGTTCTTCTTTTCGATGTTCGCAAGTGCGGTATCGATCAGCAGCGCAATGTCGCTTTGGCGGGCGTGCTCGATGATAAAGCTCCAGCGGGAAGTTTCTTCTAGGTAAAAGACGTTGTCCTTGTTGTAGAACTCGGGCATTTCCACGTATTTCTGGCGGCCGGCGGCGATGAGCTTTTCGCGCTGTTCCTCGAACTTGTCGCTTGCAAACTTGAGGAAGATAAGCGAAAGCACCACGTGCTTGTATTCGGCGGGTTCCACGCTACCGCGCAACTTGTTCGCAGACTCCCAGAGGGAGGCCTCTACGGACTTTTCGGGGACGGACTTCTTCGCCTTTGCAACTTTTGCCATATAAACCTTTTACAAACAACTTCCTGCGCTGGATTCCCGCCGGAGCCTGCCCTGAGCGTGCCGAATGGGCGGGGATGACATGACAAATGAAATATATAATAATGACGTGACAGCGGAGTGACAGGAACGGGGTTTTAGGGGCAACGTCCCTCTCCAATAAAATCACCCGTAATATTTCTCGTAGAAGACCTTGAATGCGGGGATTTCGTCGCTTACGGAATAGGCCGTTTTCATGTACCGGTTGAACAACTGGTCATCGCCCGGTCTGTAAGAAACGATAAGCATCGTTAAGAATATACATCAAAAAGGGGACATCTTATGTCATTTCTTTGGATTTTTACAAAATTTATCAAATTATTTCTTTGGATTTTTGCAAAAAAGTTATATATTTATCTTTGGAATTTTACAAAAGGCGGCCAAAATGTACTTTAGCAGGCTGATTGACAGATATTTAAAGGAATGGGCCAATTCTCCCAGGCATAAACCGCTTTTATTGCGGGGGGCCCGCCAGGTGGGCAAGTCCAGCGCAGTCCGCCACTTAGGCGAAAATTTCGAACACATGGTCGAAATCAATTTTGAAAAGCATCCTGAATTCAAGGCAGTCTTTACGACCAATTTGGATGTATCCCGCATTGTTTCTGAACTTTCCGCTATTACGGGGACTCCGATTGTTGCAGGGAAAACTCTCCTATTCTTGGACGAAATTCAGGGATGTGTGGATGCTATTATGTCCCTGCGTTTTTTCAAGGAAGACATGCCCGATTTACACGTCGTGGCGGCGGGGTCGCTGTTGGAATTTGCGCTTAACGACATACCGACATTCGGCGTGGGGCGGATCCATTCCATGTTCATGCATCCGATGACTTTTGATGAGTTTCTCGAAGCAAATGGGCAAATAGCCCTGTTAAAACTCAGGAACCAATCGTCCCCGCAAAAGCCCTTGCCGCAAACCGTTCACAATAAACTGGTGGAATACTTCAGAACATACATGTTAGTAGGCGGAATGCCCGAATCTGTGGTAAGATGGGTTCAAAGCCATGATTACCTGGAATGTCAGGCTATCCAAGACGACATTTTAGTCACGTACGAAGATGATTTTGCGAAATACAAAAAGAAGGTCGATCCGACCTTGTTAAGAAAAACATTTCAGAGTATCGCATCCCAGATTACGCATAAATTTACTTATTCAAAGGTCGGGGAATATAGGACTGAAAAAGTTCAGGAAGCCCTGCATTTGTTGACTCTTGCTGGACTCGCCATCCCTGTTACACGGTCGAGCGCCAACGGCCTTCCCTTGGGGAGTGAGGCTGACTCGGGAACACAAAAGGTACTTTTGTTGGATCCTGGCTTACAGCTTAGACTCCAAAATTTGAATTTGGGCGATATTTCCGAGATTATTTCGCAGATATTAACTGCGAGCGGAGCCGATTTGGTCAATAAGGGCGCTTTAGCCGAAATGGTTGCAGGGCTGGAAATCCTCAGATATAAGACGCCAAACATTCGTCATGAAATTTTCTACTGGAGCCGAACTCAAAGAAATAGCCTAGCGGAGGTGGATTATCTAGATGTTCGCAATGCACGTGTGACTCCTATAGAAGTGAAGGCGGGAACACAAGGCGGAATGAAAAGCCTTTGGATTATGATGCGGGAAAAGAAGCTGACGAGCGCCTATCGCTGTTCCCTTGAAAACTTTGGCGAATTCGATTATGTCGATTCTCTTGACAATAACGCCATCCGCCATGTTGAAATATGTCCGCTATATGCGCTTTCGCAAATGTAATTACCCTAACTGCCCGGGCAGCACGAGCTTTTCCTTCGGTGGGAATCCCGCGTCGTACTTCTCGAATGCCTCGGGGTTGCGCATGGCGACAAAGTACGGTTCGGGGTCGCGGTAGCTGCCGGTGATTCCGTCGAGGAACCCTTCTTGCAGTTCCTTGCAGAGGAAGTAGGGCGCGTCGCTGTCGGGGTCGTCGGCGTAGCGGATTCCCCTGGTGCTCGCGACCACAAAGCCGCTCTTGCCGTAAAACGCGATGTTCCCGCAAATCAGGAGGCAGCCCGCGCCCATCTCGGCGGCAATGCGCATGGAATGGTCGAGCAATGTTTTCCCGTATCCCTTGCGCTTGTAGTCGGGGCGGATGCTGATGGGCCCGAAGGTCATCGTGCGGATTTTGCGTCCGTCGTCGGCGTCGATGTGCGACCACGCGTACATCACGTGCCCGATGATTTCGCCGTCCACTTCCAGCACGAGCGAGAGTTCCGGCACAAAGTCGGGCTCGCTCCTGTAGCAGTGCAGCACGTAATACTCGGTGCATCCGGGACGGTAAACGTTCCAGAAGGCTTCGCGGGTAAGGTTTTCGACGGTCTTAAAGTCGCGCGGTTGTTCCGTGCGGATAGTGTAATTTTTCATTGTTTATCTCCAGGTTGATTTTTTATGACGGGCATAAAAATCGCCTTGGAAGACGGCCCAAGGAAAGTCTCCCAAGGCCCTAGACAATGAACCAAGATTTGCTAAACAGCATCCAGTCTCCGTAAGTTGGTACTAGTGGGAATATAGAATTTAAATATCCATTTTGACGAAAAAGTCTTCGTGAAGTCACAAATTGTGACTTCACACTAGGGATGCGAAATTGAACTGCAAGAAATCTTGATGTCCGAAATTCGGATATCAAGATGGGGCGGAGAAGGAGGACTAAACCCCTAAAGTGGTTGTCAAAGAATACTTGACAACCACTCAACACAGCACAATTACTGTATGCTTTCGTTTTTATCGAGGTCGAAAATGGGGATGCGTAATTGAGCCGCAAGAAATCTTGAAGTGCAAAAATTGCACCTCAAGTTGCCCTATTTTTTTGTATATTGCTTCTAGCACCAGAAAAGGTGGTATTAAGGATCGTTTCCGCATAAAGGCGGGACGGTCCTTTTTTTTGCAAAGGGGGCAAAATGAAGAAAGATGTAACCGTCGCGCCTAAAAAGCCCGTTTTTTCCCTGATAGACGAGAACTTGCTCAAGTCGCGTATATACACCATCCGCGGGGTAAAGGTCATGCTCGATGCTGATTTGGCCGAGATTTACGGGTATAGTACGAAGGCTTTTAACCAGCAGGTCAAGAAAAATATTGAAAAATTCGATGAAGATTTTCGATTTCGATTATCAAATAATGAAATCGAAGAACTTTCAAGGTGCAAATTTTGCACCTTGAACACGGAATCGGAAAACAACAGCGCTTCAAGGTCAAAAAAATTGACCTTGAACATGGCGATCGCAAGCGAAAGTCCTTCAAGGTTGAAATTTTCGTCCTTGAAAAATGGAGGACGCGGGTCGAATATAAAATACATGCCCTACGCCTTCACGGAGCAGGGCATCTACATGCTCATGACGGTCCTCAAGGGCGAACAGGCGACCGCCCAAAGCAAGGCCCTTATCCGCCTTTTCAAGCAGATGAAGGACTACATTGCTGCGGAGAATGCACCGGATGTTTCCGTGGGGATGGTCGCCTTGGCGACGCAGACGAGTCAAAACACGCGGGATATCGCCGAGATTGCCACGGATGTCCGCACGCTTTCTAACAAGGTGGAGCGAAACGAGAGTTTTCTCCAAAAAGTTATGGCAAATTTCGTCGACCCGAGCACCTTCAAGCATTTCCTGATTTTGAACGGGCAACGGTTAGAGGCCGATGTCGCCTACACGCAGATTTACGGCATGGCGAAGAAGTCTGTGCTGATTGTAGATATTTTTTCAAAAGCCGAGAGCAGCGGCTATGCTTGCATAGACATTGCCGAGGCTCAGAAAAAAGCATGGCGTAGCCATGCCACTACCTGGATGTAAAGACTCTCGACTTGTTGCGCTGCGTGGCGAAGGGTGTCTCTATCAAGATTTTCAGCGAACAGCACGGTCGTTCCCGCCTGACCGGGAGCATGCTGGCAGACTTCAGGGCCGCCCGCCCGGATGTGAAATTTGACGATGTTCGTGCCACAGGGAACATATTCCACGACAGATACATCTACCTGGATTTCGGGACCGTCAGCGAGAAACTTTTCCACTGCGGGGCATCATCCAAGGATGCCGGCAACAAGATCACAACCATCATGCAGGTGGAAGACATCGCGGGATATCGCCCACTGTTCGAGAAGCTGTTGCAAGACTCATCAAATTGCCGTTTTTAGCGTAATTTCGCCAAACACGTATAAAACATCGTCAAATTCGTGGCAATTTTAGCGCTCATATTGAAAAAAGCATAATTTCTGATAGTTTTTATATTGAAAAATCTATAATTTTCAACAGATTTTATGTTGAAATATCTATAATTTTAGTGTATATTTATGTTGAAAAATCTGTAACTTCTAAAAAAGATGAGGAAGTATGTTCAAGCGCAAGGCGTATGACAAAATGAAGGAGTGGAAACAGACTTACTCCGGGCGGTACGCCTGCCTTCTGGAAGGGGCTCGACGTGTAGGCAAATCCACCATCGCCGAGGAATTCGCCAAGAACGAATACGAATCCTACATCCGGATCGATTTCGCCAATGTCACGAACGAGATGCTGGATGTTTTTCGCGACATCTCCAAGCCGGACCTTTTCTTTTTGCGGCTTCAGGCAGAAACGGGCGTAACTCTTAAAAAACGCAAGTCCGCAATTATCTTTGATGAAATCCAACTCCAGCCCAAAGTGCGCCAGGCGATCAAATACCTTGTCCAAGACGGCCGCTACGACTATATCGAAACAGGTTCGCTCATATCCATCAAAAAGAATGTCCAGGGGATAGTCATCCCTTCCGAAGAGCACAAGATCAATGTCTATCCTATGGATTACGAAGAGTTCATGTGGGCCATCGGCAAGGATCCTTCCGTAATACGCGAAATCTATAAAGCTAAGACCGCCATCGGGAATGCAACCAACAGGAGCTTGATGCGTGATTTCAGGCTTTACATGGCTGTCGGCGGCATGCCGCAAGCGGTTGACGCATACATCCGCAAAGAAAACTTCGAGACCATCGACGGAATCAAGCGGAAAATCAACGACCTGTATTTTGACGACTTAAAAAAACTGGACCCGACGGGCCGCCTGTCCAACATTTACAAGGCCATCCCAAGCCAACTTGCGCTGAAGAAAAAAAATTTCACAATCACTAAAGCGACGGGTAAGCAGAAAACGCCAAAAGACGAGGAACGCTTTTTTGAATTGATGGACTCCAAGACGGTGCTCGCCTGCTACCACGTGACCAACCCGGGCACGGCCCTCGCGCAGACAAAGGATTTGAACAAATTCAAACTTTACACCGCCGATACGGGACTTTTTATTTCGCTGATGTTCGACAACTCGAAACAGACCAACGAGATTTACAAGAAACTCCTAAGCGACAAACTGGATGCCGATTTAGGCTACCTGTACGAAAACATCGCGGCCCAGATTATAGCGGCAAGCGACAGGGAGCTGTATTACCACACCTGGCAAAAAGAAAACAGCACGCATTACTACGAGATTGACTTTCTGCTGTCGCACGGCAATAAGGTTGTCCCTGTCGAAATCAAGTCATCGGCAACGCGAAACCACGAATCCATCGACCAGTTCGCAGAAAAGTTTTCCAAAAAGATTTACCGCAGAATCCTTTTCTCGCAAAAAGACGTGGACCATGTAGGGACGCTGCAACTCAAGCCCCTGTACATGTTGCCGTTTGCACTGGAAGAACTGTAGTTTATTCCAGTTGCCCGGGAAGCACGAATTGCTAGGGAAAACACACCTTTTTCTCAAGAAAAGACAATACACCTTATTGACAGGCAGTGCACAAAAGCGTAGTTTTAGGCATGTTTTTTACAACCTTTTTTGCGAGTATCGAAGGAGTATCTCATGAATAAATTATTATGGTCATCGTCCCTTGCTTTGGCGACAGCAGTTTTTCTTACGGCATGCGGTGACGAAACGACCAACGTCACCGAAACCACTGGCCCGACTTCGGTCACCAAGTTCAAAGACCTGGGCGAGTGTACTGCTGACAATTCCGGCGACATGGTCTACGTGAAGGACCAAGCATCCATATACTTCTGCGCCGACAGCGTGTGGAAAGAAATGAGCGCCTCGGCCGCAAACGGCTCCGACGGAAAAGATGGTTCCGATGGTAAAGATGGGTCGGACGGCAAGAACGGAAATGATGGTAAAGACGGCAAGGATGGCAAAAACGGAAACGATGGTGAAAATGGGAAAGACGGCAAGGATGGAAAGGACGGTAAAGACGGCAAGTCCGCTTATGAACTGTCTGGTTCCAAGCTCTCGCTGGAAGATTGGCTTAAGTCGCTGAATGGCGATAACGGTGAAAGCTGCACCGCCGTTGAAAATGCAAAAGAAAACGGCTACGATATCGTATGCGGGGACAAGGTCAAGGGTACTTTGAAGAATGGTACAAGTGGCACAAGCTGCGAGATTGTAAGCGACAAGGACGGTATTGTCACCTTGAAATGCGGTGACGTGGAGACCGAGCTCTACAAGGCTGTATGCGGCGCAACACCGTATGACCCGGCAAAAAAATTCTGCTTTGATATGGAGCTGTACGACTTGTGCGACGGCGAAGTTTATACTCCGGGCAAAGACCTCTGCGAAAGTGGAAAGTTGCAGAAATTCTGCTATTTCAAGGAGGACTCTCCAATCCGCTATGATGTACAAACTCACTTCTGTTATGGCGAGAAGATGTATGAACTTTGCGGCGGCGAGGATTACGACCCCACGAAGTATGATTGCGTTGAAAATCAGAAGCAGGAAAAAAAGACCTGCAAAGGAATACAATACAACCCGGAAAACGAATTCTGCGCAATGAGGGGATCGGTCGAGATTGGCACTTATAAAATGGTAACGATTGGCACTGGTGATAAAGCGCAGACCTGGATGGCGCAAAACTTGGATTACGAGGTTACTGGCAGCAGCTGCTTTGACGGAGACTGCTCCCAGTACGGCCGCTACTATAGCTGGAACGCTGCTATAAACAATAGCACGCCTGATGTTAACGGAAACATTCAGGGGGTTTGCCCCGACGGATGGCACTTGCCTACAAAAGGCGAGTGGGAACAGCTAATTCAGAATGTGGACGAAAATAAGAAACATATAGCGGGTATCGTGCTCAAGGATTCTGTTGTTTGGAAAGATCACGACGATAAAGGAACCAATGCGACTGGTTTCAGTGCGCTTCCTGCTGGCTACATGATATCTGATACCGATCGTAGCAACGATAAAGAAAATGCATTTTTCTGGAGCGCCACTGAATCCGAGAAAGAAGGAGACGCGTACTATGTGGTCTTATCCTACAACAACACCGATGCGGTTGTGTCCAATAATAATAGTAGTATGATTATTCTTAGCAAAACCACCAGAATGTCAATTCGTTGCTTGAAGGACTAGCAGTAAGGCGACCGCTGCATTAAAAATCTCGCCCGAGGTCAACAAATGGCTTCGGGTGTTTTTTACTTTTTCGGGACACTCCACGCCTTGCATTTCCCAAGAGCATCCTTTAGCGATGTCAGTTGCTTCCGGCTAAATTTCTCGTAGCTCACTTTTTGGGTTCCGCGATAAAACGCCATGCCTGCCGTCTTCTGCGCTGCATCATCGCCTAATTTCAATAAGGCTTTTCCCATGACATTTGCAGGCAGCAGGACCTTATTCAATTCACCATATCTCACATCATGCATAAATGAATAGGCATCACTGGATTCCATCAGTTTTGCATACAACCACAAAGCTTCGCGATCCCAGCCACTGAATTTTCCACTCACATCGAACACAATGTCTATTCCGTGCGCTACCGCCTTACAGCCCTCGGGAGCAGATTTATCTTTGCAAAAATAGAAGGGCTTTTCCCGAACGACCATTTTTTCAAAATCATTCACACTTTCATAACATGAGGGCAAGGACCAATAGCCTCGCTTCTGCTCTGAATAAAACTGCTTGGGAACATTAGTCCCGAACACCAAAAAACGTTCCCCATTCACGTCAAAGCACTCCATGTTCTCTACCAATCCTTCCGGTTTGTCCACCATATTCATTTGCTTGGTGCTGCCATAGAAACCAACCTGATGTTTTTCACGGGTTGCATCCTCCCAATAGCAAGGGAACATTCCCGCCGCCATCTCCGGAAGTTTTTCTTCTTCATCCGAAGTACATTTATCCAGGCAAGAAGAACATCCCGAGCTCACCGAAGTTTCCTCATCTAGCGAATCCGCCTCAACAGATTCTTCAGCAACAGATTCCCCTGCGGCAGGCTTATTTTCCACTGTCGCATTTTGAGTTTCCTCAATCGGTTTTTTCTTAGGGCATTCACCATCAATTACAATATTCAAAGTCGTCTTCAAGACTGGCGCCCTGTAAGAAGGGCACGAACACGAAAGCGCACTATTCCATTCCGCTTTAATTTTTTTCCCATAAAGGCCTCTAACAAAAGCCGAATCGATTGGAGACTTATTATCCTTTCTAAAAGATGGGTAATACTTATGAGCATTCAAAAAATCTATGGACGGAGGGAACACTTTCCTTTTCCGTAAGCGGTCGTCACTATTGCAAATTTTACAGCTGAAATGTTCAGAGGTTGTATCATAATCTGCATCAAAGACAATTTCTTCGTCCTTGTAATTCAGAACAAGTTTATTTTCCCAAAAAACATCTCCGCAAGCAATTGAATCTGGCCACTTCCATTTTGAATCAGGCAAAAGGCCGCGAGTTGAAGCCACTATCAAGCTGTAGCTTTCATCGTTTCTTTCAAAGTAGTCGACGCAAAAATGAGCCGTCGGCACCCCCTTCGCAAAAAGGGAACAAGAAAGAACAAACAAGAGCGACAAGCATTTCCATCTCATGGCAACATGTCCTTCACTTCAATGCAGCTCAGCGGGCAAACAAAATCATCTCCGCACGAAATCCAATGAACCATATTCTCCGTATGGTGCCGAATATCTTCAATTTGCTCAAATTCAAAGATGTTCATTTTCTCTTTTTTCTGCAAATCCAGCTTACCACATTTACCACCGATGCGGGCATAGAATTGGACATTCCTTTCAACGGTATCGAAATTGCAATTCAAAATATTCTTCGATGATATGGGGATGCGTTTCCCATAAAGGCTTTTTGCAGGTATTCCCTTGAGTACATCGGCACCGATAAACTTGGGAATTGGAATATAGACCTCTGTTGCGATAATATTTGTCAAATGGCAAGTGTCCTGTTCCACAAAATGTGCCAACGTTCTTTTCCCGTATTTTCCAAAATCCATCTCGTATGATTTTTCAACGCGCATGGTTCCTTCGCAAATCATCTTGTTCGCATCTTCATTTTCTTCATCATCCTTTTCGTTATTTCCATCGCTGAAAAATAGCCGCGGCAACACGTCGTAATAGTCAACCAGATGAAGTTCCACATTCTTTCCACCGCTCACGCAGTACTCTACAGCGGGAATCGTATCGTTACATTCGCCAACCAACTTTGCAGGGAAATCACGTTCCATCGGCGGGAGATCCGCGTTGCCGTTGGTTTCCCATTCGCCACTCCACTTTCCCCAAAATGTCATGCCATAAAAAGCCTTCAGGGTTTCACGAGCATTGCGCAGGTGAAAAGTTCTCCTGCTGAATTCATCTTTTTGCAAACCTCGACAGCAACCATTCATATCTTTGCTGCCATACAATTTGATTTTCTCTATTCGTTGTAACTTTATCGGCCTCTTCGGACAATGCGTACAAAACGCAAGCCCTCCTCCGCCACCGCCAAACAAGCCGGCCAACAGACCATCTTCACGGCATTCAATATCGTACGGGAAAAAGACCTTACTCTCCGTTTCCCAACTTGCCTGGCATGGAGTACGCTCACAGGGAATTGAATCCGGATAAATCCAATCCTTGATAGGTTCATCTAGATCCTTGATCAACAAGGGGCGATACGTACTGTCGTCTACAATTTCGGCGCAGTATTCCGCAACGCGGGGCGATGCCGCAAACGCATGCAACGCCAACCAAAGGCAAACCAAGCAAACGTTACGGAGTTTCATGAGATTTACCCCACTCCTTGCAGGAATTCATCAACTCGCCAAACGACTTGATGTTCCCCTTCTGATAACTTTTGCTTTCTACTTTCTTGTCGCGTAAATAGAAATTCAATTCTGTCACACCGGGAACCGCGAGATTGCCCGCACGAATTAAATCTTCTTCTTTGAGTCCCCACGGCAACGTCTGGAAGAAACCGTCCATCTTATCATTTTTCAGGAGCCATTCCATCAAAGAATTGAAGCTTTTCTTTTGGTGGGCATTGAAATAATAGAAGAGCGCCGCACGTGTCATCGGCATCATCTTCATTTCATCTGTCACAAGAATTTCCAAACCTTTTTCTACAGGCTTGCAACCCTTGGTCGTCGCCACCGTATTCTTGCAGGAGTGGAAATAGCGTCCCATTTTTGTAGATCGCGGAATTTCGACGCTATCGCCAAGGTTTCCACAATTCCAGTTATCGTCGTAGCAACGTGAAGTTGTCCCCCAAAATACGGTATCGTGAATCTGTTCAGGAGCATTGCTCCGCGCGATAATATACGCCCTGCCGTCGGCATACAGGCAGTCCATCTTGTTTCCGACAAAGGCAAGTTCACCATCCATCGGCATGTCGGACGAACTGGCATAATTGACGACTTTGCAGGTACGGCCATCTGCCTTATAGCACGGGAAAATATCCTCGGCACCCATGGGTATTTTTATTACACCGGCATAAATTACACCGGACAGCACACCCACCAGCAAAAATATTCTCCCTATATGGTCACGACATCTCATCTCGATTCCCTATCCCCTATTCATAAATATAGCCTCTAACGCGCCGCTTTTCATAGCATGACACGCCACATCCCCTTTTTTGCAGACCAAACACTAGATACACTTTGGTAAAATCATACAAAACAGCCGTTAACGGAGGACTCCGGCCGACTTATTTTTTAGTGTACAAAGCGGCCTTCCGCACACCATCAAAATTGAGGACCTTATGTTCAAGAATCTCCTTTTCACGCTGGGAATCCTGCCTATGACTACTTTAGCTTTCCAGATTGGTGCCTGGGTCGGCGGGCCCGGCCAGTACCCGCAACCTACGCAGACTAACGTCCAGGCTTTCCAGGATTTGCAGGGCACGCATCTCGACCTCATCAGCTATTTTGCGCTCTTCGATATCAACGACTGGGACGCAACCGCGCAGTATGCGAATGTTGCGAAGAACAACGGCTCCACGCTGGTCGTCACATGGATGGCGAACGGCTACAAGGCGCAGGAACTGGTGGACGGCAAGGCCGACACCTACATCCGTGATTATGCAAAAGGCGTGAAGGGCTTCGGCGACGAAATCTGGCTCAGGCCGCTCCACGAAGCGAACGGTGACTGGTACGACTGGGGGGTAGGGAAATCCGGTGCCGGTAACACCGACGCGAATGTCGCCGAGGCCTTCCGCCACATCGTGAAAATCTTCAAGGAGGAAGGCGTCACGAACGTCAAGTGGGTATGGACCACCAACGCATCGAACCAGGGCAGCGGAACCACGCTCACGGGCAACTACCCTGGCGACGAATACGTCGATTACATCTCCATCGACGGCTACAACTGGGGCACGTGCCAAAGCTGGTCTAGCTGGCAGTCGTTCTCGCAGGTGTTCAAGAAGGCCTACGACGCACTTGCCAACATAAACAAGCCCCTCTTTATCGCCGAAATCTCGAGCTCCGAGAAGGGCGGCAACAAGGCCGAATGGATTACCGACATGTTCGAGCACTTCGCCACAGACTTCTCGCGCGTGTTCGCGGTAATGTGGTTCAGCCAGAGCAAGGAAGACAACGAGGCAGACTGGGCGCTCAACACGTCGCAGGCCGCCGTGGACGCCTGGAAGGCGGGCATCGCCAAGATGCAGAGCGCACAGCCGTCATCTTCCAGCAGCGCAGGCGATGTCAATCCGGCTACATCGAGCTCATCGGGCGAAGGCCAGACAACCGGAATCGGGACAGTCCGCCAGCCAAGCCAAGGCTCGCTCGCCTATCGCGACGGCAAGCTCTACGTGCGCACCACCAGGCCCATCAGCGCAAGCATCGTGCAGTTCGACTACCAGGGCCGCGTCCTGTGGCAGAGCGCCGTGCGGCAGTTCTTCCCCGGCGAACATGTCATCGACACGCCGGAAGCGGGCACGCAAAGCATCTACAAGCTTTCCGTGCTGCCGTAGCAGAACATACCCTTCTTCACACCAACAGAGGCCGCAATCACCAAGGTTGCGGCCTTCTTCTATTTGAAAAGAAAAATGCCCGGCCAAAAAGCCGGGCAAATCGTTTCAAATGATTTCAGCGAGCCTTACTTCATTGGCACCATTCTGCCGTAGTAGGCGCCGCGGGCCCTGTTCGAGCTGTTGACCTTGCAGCCCTTCAGGTTGTAGTCGCGCTGCATCTTGTACCCGTAATCGCGCATGTACATCAGGCGAATCGCATCCGTAGAGTCTTTCGATTCATACGGCAGCGGCGTGGCAACGGCCGTAGAATCGCCGGGTTGCGTAGTGACACCCGTGGAGTCGCCAGGTTGCGTGGTGACACCCGTGGAATCGCCCGGCTGCGGCGTGGGAGCTGCCGGAGCGGAGAAGGTCACCTTGTAGAGTTGGCAATCTTCGAACCAGTCGATCTTGTCACCTTCCTTGAATTCGGTGTCGCCGATTGTGGTGGCTTCCATCGTCTTTTCCTTCACTTCCTTCGGCTTGGGCTTCCAGATCTTGAAGTTGCCGGTCAGGTGGAGCATGGCGAGGAAGTGCACGAGGCCGTCATAGTAACGCTGGCTACCGACGATGGGCTTGGAATCCCAGGCCTTCTGCAGCACCTTCTTGACAAGGTCCTTATATTCGGGCACGTCCAGCAAGGCGTAGGTCGCCACGGCGTTCGCACCGGCCTGGCCAATCGTGAAATCACCATAACCGCTAGTGCCGTCCCAGTTGAAGTGGCCGTGCTTGTAGCCGTCCTTCTCGAAAAAGTCGGTGATGACCTTCGCAATCTTCGTCTGGCGTTCCGCATCGGCACCGAACAGGTAGTAGTCCATGCCGTAGTTCATGGGGCAACGGATGGCGTCGAACGCATACTTGGTAGAGTTGTCGCTGAATGCGTGATGCGGAGTTCCGTCAAAGTTGCTGTAGTCGCTGCACAGGCCCGACTGCGGGTTGGCAGAATTGTAGATGTGGTCGCGGGTGGCCTTCGTCGCCTTTTTCCACTTGTCGTTGTTGGTCGTCGACCAGCGGCTGAACAGGTCAACGAACGCGGGCAAGCTGTAGGAGGCGTCGCCCCAGGTGTTGTTGCCGTCGGACGGCTGGAAGGTCGCGATATAGGACTGTTCGCTGTACAGGGACTGGCCGTTGCCTTTCCAGCAGGCCTTCAAGATGCTCTGCGCATCCTTCATGTAGCCTTCGTCGTTCCAGCGGTGTGCCGCGAACAGAAGCGACATCATGAAGTAGATTTCGCCATCGGGAGCGTTGCCCCAGTCGCGCACGGAACCGTCACGGTTCGCCTGCCAGGCAAAATAGCCGCTTCCACCCGTGGCGGGGTCCTTCCACATGTGCTTCTTGGCCCAGTTCCAGAGCTTGCCGAACTGTTCCTTGTGGTTGGTCTGCACGGCAATCATCATGCCGTAGGACATGCCTTCGGAACGGATGTCGTTGTTGTTGATGTCGACGATGTAGCCGCCGTCGTTGTCTTCGTAATACACGGTCTTGTCGTTCTGGCCACCGAAGTAGTGGTTCCACAGTTCGTCAACCTTGTCCTGGATTTCCTTGTCGGTCTTGCCCAGGATGGTCTTGAAGGGGCTCGTGTAATCGCCTGTGTAGTAGGCTCCCGAGTAATTCGTCTCGTCGCAGTCCGGGCCGTAGTAGGCGCCGTTCTCGTCGAAGAACTTGGTGGGCACGGGCTTTGTTGCCGTGTTGTCTTGAGCCATGGCCGAAACCACGGCAAAGCCAAGGCACAATACGGCCGTATTGATGAACTTATTTTGTCTCCTCATGTTACTCCTCTTTGTTATTAACAAAAAAAATAAATGGTAAACATCCCAAGGAGGTCTAACGTAAACCTTTTTTTGTTGTAGTCTTTTAAACACCGGAATTTCGCGCAAAAAGGGCAATTTTTGCGGGTGAAACGAAAAAGCCCGGCCAAAAAGCCGGGCAAATCGTTTCAAATGATTTCAGCGAGCCTTACTTGGCCGGGACCATCCTGCCGTAGTAGGCGCCGCGGGCCCTGTTGGAGCTGTTGACCTTGCAGCCCTTCAGGTTGTAGTCGCGCTGCATCTTGTAGCCGTAATCGCGCATGTACATCTGGCGAATCGCATCCGTGGAATCACCCGGGGTCGGCGTGGTGACGCCAGGATTCGGCGAGACAACCGTAGAATCGCCCGGTTGCGGCGGAGTCGTGACCGTAGAATCGCCAGGTGTCGGCGGGGTGGTGGTCGATGCCGTGAAGGTCACCTTGTAAAGCTGGCAGTCTTCGAACCAATCGATGATGTCGCCTTCCTTGAATTCAGTGTCGCCAATCTTGGCGGCTTCCATCGTCTTTTCCTTGACATCCTTCGGCTTCGGCTTCCAAATCTTGAAGGTGCCGGACAGGTGGAGCATGGCGAGGTAGTGGACTAGGCCGTCGTAGTAGCGGTACTGACCGGTCATGAACGGTTCGTCCCAGGCCATCTGCAGGTTCTTCTTGATAATTTCATCGTAACCGCTCACGTCCTTGAGGGCCAGGGCGGCCACGGCATTTGCGCCCTTTTCACCCTGCGTGTAGCTTTCGGAACCACCCGTGCCGTCCCAGTTGAAGCGGGCATGCTCATACTTGTCCTTCTCGAAGAAGTCGATAATACGCTTTGCCATTTCAACTTCGCGAGCAGAGTCGGCACCGAACAGGTAGAAGTCCATACCGAAGTTCATCGCGGAGCGCATGGCGTCGTACATGTACTTGGTCGAATTCTGGTTGTACGAATAAGACTGCGGCTGGCCATCGAAGGTGCTGTAGTCGGCGAACAAACCGGAGTTCTTGTTGGAAGACACATAAAGGTGATTGCGTGCGGCGGACACAGCCTTTTTCCACTTGTCGGTATCCTTTTCGGCCCAGCGGGAGAACAATTCCAGGTAAGCCGGCAAGTCGTAAGACGGGTCGGAGAAATCGTTACCGCTGCCAAGCGGCTGGAACACGATAATGTAGTTGCCCTGGTTGAAGAGCTTGTGGCTCGGGTTGTTCCACATCTTGTCCATGATATAATGGGCGTCCTTTCTGTACTGATCATCGTCCCAGCGGTTTGCCGCAAACAGGAGGGACATCATGAAGTACATTTCGCCGTCCGGCGCGCAGTTGTCATCGCCACCGGTGCCACTGTCGTTACGTTGCCACGCAAAATAACCGTCCCAGTCACCGCCCTTGTGCCACATGTGGTTCTTGGCCCATTTCCAGAGCTTGTCGAATTCTTCCTTGTGACCCGTCTGCACGGCAATCATCATACCGTAGGACATGCCTTCGGAACGGACGTCGTTGTTGTTGATGTCCTTGATGTAGCCTTCGTTACCCTTGTCGTAAAAGACCTTGGAATTATCATCACCCTTGAAGTAGTGATTCCAAAGAGCGTCCATTTTTTCCTGGATCTCTTCATCGGTCTTGCCCAAGTATTTCTTGAAGGCGCTGGTGTAATCGCCCGTATAGTAGGCGCCGCTGTAGTTCTTGTCCTTGTCGCAGTCCGGGCCGTAATAGGCGCCGTTCTCGTCGAAGAACTTGGTGGGCACGGACGTTGCCGCCGCGGTGGATTCTTGAGCCATGGCCGAAGCCATGAAAATGCCAAGGCATAACGCTGCCTTGATTGCGGTTTTTGATCTCCTCATGGTTCTCCTTTTTTTTAGATACCCACCAAAAGATAACTGCCAAATAGCCAAAAGCGGGGGAACGGGCCCTTTTTTGCGTTGTAGAGCTTTTAAACGCTTTTTTTTGCAAAAAAACGGCAATTTTTAGGAAAATTCGGGCAATTTGGGGGAATTTTGAGGACTCAGCCCCAGCCAAGCCATATGGTCATGAACTTGTCGTAGGCCTCGTAAACGCCTTGATTGTTCGTAACAACCTGCTTTTCAAGCAAAGTAGCCAAAGCTTTTTGGACACTGCTCGCCGAAAGGCTGTACTTTTTCAGGAACGCACGCCCCGTAATTTGCGAAACACGCCCTTCTTTGCCAATGGCAACAAGAAGCGTCTTTTGCGGTGGAGTCAGGAGGAAGAGCATGTTCTTGTATATCTCCGAGTTTTCCTCGACGATGTCTTCCACCACACTTTCCAGTTGAGTCAATTCAAACGAACAGCCCTTGTCTGTAATGGAATAGGCGTAGTTCATAACTTTCTGGATATACCACGTGACGCCATTAAAACGGCCATACGTCTCGTGTATTGCATCTTCGGCAATGTTGCGTCCGTTAGCTTCGAAATGGTGCTTTACGAAAGCGGAATATTTGTCTTCGGGAATCACATCCAAATTCATGATGGACACGCTCTGGTAAAAAGGGCGCGCAGCCGACATAAAGATTTCACCCATCATGCTCCGCTCCGAACCGGCAAATACAAAATTTGCATTATGGCAATTCTGGATATAGGTGCGCAGCGTAGCCTCGACATTTTTCTCAGGATAGCACGAAATGGACTGGAATTCATCTATGGCAATCAGGCATGGTTTACCGGCATTTTCGATGTACGAAAAAATTTCTTCCAAGGTGATTGCTGGAGCCTGAACACCTCCCAGTTCCACATTCCACGAGGGCAACCCCTGCACATCGAACGTAATCCCCGTCCGTAGCGACTTTACCGTATCGATAAATGATTCTATCGCCTTTTTCCCGCGAGGTTTCAAGGTATTCACGATCTGGCGTCCCATCTCGTAAACAAAATCACTAAGATTTTTTGTCGCGTAGATGTCAATTACAAACGTGTTGTACTTGCGGGTGATTTTTTGTTGGGCAAAACAATGCCGGACAAGCCCCGTCTTCCCCATACGGCGCGAAGAAATCAATGCCACATTGTTCCCGTTAGTCAACAAACGGGTGAGTTTCTTGGTTTCTTCTTCACGGTCGCAAAAGTAATCCGCACCGATATAACCCGAAGTCAAGAAAGGGTTTATTACGGCATAATCCATGGCAATACCTCGTCTATGCTGTAAATATATATCATTTTTATCCAAAAAGGATTATCCATTTTGGATTATTCTAAAAGGATAATGACAATTAATGCGTTTTACGCATAAGCCGATTGTCTCAAGGTATATAAGGACGGTGGTTCGTCAAAATCCCGAGCATGGTTTTTTCGACGTCGGTGCTGCGATTGCTTTGGTTTATCTCGATAGTAAAGAAATTACCGTTCTTCGTAATCAAGACCGCATACGCAATGGTGTACGATCCGTTGGAAGACACCGTCCAGGCATAATAATCACCATCTTTCCTATCGACCTTTATAGGCCCGTACTTGATGGGCTTGTCTGCATTTATGGCCTTGGTCCTTGCCAAGTAGTAATTGAAAAGCGCAACGAGAACCTGTTCGCTTGGCTGGTTGAAATCAATCCTGCTATCCGTTTCGATGCTTTCGAACAAAGGCCTTGTCTGGCCTTCGATTTTCAATTTGACATAGGAGTTGGAATACCTATCAATGTCGGCCAGCTCCACTAGCGTCGCCATGTCGGGCAACGCACGCATCTTCATGACAATCCAATCTGCCATAGGGAACTCGAACATCATCGGTTCCGGATAAAGGACGTACATCGACATTACAGGACTGCCGGTCCAAAAAGACGTTGTCGGCTGAATGACCACACTGCTCGGGCCTGTCGCACACCCCGAAAAAAGCAGGGCAAAGGCAAATGCTAACAAGGAAATAAATTTTCGCATAAGGAGCTATTCCAAACAAAATACAGAGCTAATATATATTACTTCCTAGCAAATCGCAACCCCACCCAGATAGTATGCAGGTTGAACATGCTGTATTCCTTCTCTGGTTCGACCGGGTTTTCAAAAGCCGCAGTCAAGGCTGCGCCCATGTTCCACTTTTCGTTAATAGCCCAGGTATGACCCACATCAAAAGTTAGACTGTAATTCAGAGATGTGATTTCGATTGTGCCATGATTCCGTTCAACCACGCCGGCCATTTCTTCATCTACTTGGGTCTCGATAATAGAGAAACCGAAAGATGCTCCGGTATGAAACCCCGTCAAGGGAGATTCCTTTTTCGCAAAGGGGAAAAACGTGAAACCTGAACCAAGAAACAACCGCGTAGACAGGGAATGAAGTTCGCTGTAGCGAAGATACTCCTCATGCTCTACTCTATGATTGTGAAAAGCGTAGTTTCCATCGTCGCCATGGTACTCCACAGGTTCGTCCACCACATAACAATCAAAATCATGAAGGCCTTCGGTATAAACACCTTGGATAACGCCAAATACAGCCAGCTTTTGCCAACCACGTCCCACTTTCAAATCGAGCACAGGGCCATAGCCTATATATTCCATTCTATCCCGTAGAGCATAATCGCCGCTAGGCCCCGTATCTTTGCAATCCATACCATCAAAGCATTCATTCACATGGTCCTCTGCCTGCTGCAACCTACGAGGACGTTCCTGTTCTACATAGTCAGCCTTGGCGATACCCAAGGAACCTTCCAAATAAAGCCCCTTGGCCGACACGCCAGCGGCAAACACAGATAGCGCTAAAAAGCTGCTCTTAAGAATATTTCTCATAAGAAGTTCCTAATAATACGGATAAAATAAATCTAAAAACTATCTGCACAGCCGTAAGGGGCCTTCGCCGATGACCCCACCTCCTGGCTATTGCAAAACGAGGTGAAATTATGTAATTTCAGTTCGAGGTATCTTATGACAGTAGACATGAGTGACTTTGACAAAGCCGTGGAACGGTATGAAGCAATAACCGAAATCGCGAAGAAAATGCGCGACGCGAACAAGCCGATTGAAGAAATCATCGAGTTCACGGGCCTTTCAGAAAAGACAATTCGCGAACTTTAATTTATATATTCACCGCCCTGTCCCAAAGACAGGGCTTCCTGTTCGATGACGGAGATTGCCGCGCATCTACGATGCTCGCAATGACTATATGGGGCATCGTAATTCAGATTCTGCGCCATCCACACCTGATTCCCGATGGTGGTATACCTATAAACTTGCCCATCGCGCTCATCGGTGAATGTGCCACGATTGGGCATGCCGTAGGAGTTCGTGCCTGTTTCCGGGCACACCTTCGCAGCATCCCAACCATCGTCATCATCGTCGGGGTCCGTCGTACACGACACTACAAAAGCCAGCATCGGCACAATCAAGAAACAAGCCTGTCTTTTCATGAACCAATTCCCCCTATTTCAAAGCCACCGGATATTCCCATCGAATTTTAGAACTAAGTTGTTCTACACAAACGAAACATAGTAAAAAAAAACACCCCGCTCCATTCCGGAACGGGATGTTATTTAAAGCGTTTAGGATTCATTCGCCAAAAGCAATTGCACAATTAATTCCATGCCAAATTAATCTTTTAAGCATCTGAGAGAAATCGTACCCGCATCAAGTCCAATTTGCATTTGTTCTTGAAAACCAACCTCATTCACAAATAACGGACTATCAGTCGTACAAGTCCAAAAATTGGCCGTTACAAAAGACTCCTCTATTTTCGTTTTAACATAACCTGCGTATAAAGCGGAAAAACCGCATGTGTCATTTCCTATTCTATTTAATCCTTTAAACAAATAGGCTTCGCTACTTAACACTCTAGATATGTCATTTTCAACGTTGTCAATCAAAACTTGCCATTCAGCTTTTGATGGGACATGCCAACCTTTAGGGCAAACAGAATCCACTACATCACGATTCAAAAGTTCATGACCTGTTTTCTGGTCTCTATCTTTGAGCGAATAATACCGCCCGAATTTTTCACAATACTCTTTGGCAATGCAGTCATTGTCGGTGCAAGACGACTGCATTCTTTCGGCTATCTCGGCAAGGGATGCCGTATCCTTAAAGCATGAAGTTTCCCCCACTTCGTCCGATTCCCAGCGTTTATGCCAATAACATGCTTCGATCCCATAACAAAAACTATACGGGTACGGCAACGCAAACCTCAAATTCTCCGCCATCCATACCTGGTCCCCGATGGTGGTATAGCGATACACTTCACCATCGCGTTCATCCGTGAAGGTTCCGCGATTGGGCATGCCATAAGCGTTTGTTCCCTCTTCAGGGCAAACTTTTGCCGCATCCCATTTTTCACCTTCATCTTCATCAGATAAACAGGCGGTCAACAAACTTGAGAAAAGCAAAGCAAATAGAAACAGCTTTTTTTTCATGCAACACCTATGGATTTAAAATTCAAACAACTTGTCCGGGAATTTTGCTGAACTGCGCAAAGCGAGGATTTCTGTCGTCACTTTGGTCTCGATGCCGGATACGATTACCGAAACCTCCATCTTTTTGAGGTTGTCCGAAGCATCGTAGGTGAAAGTGGTCAGCGTATTCTTTTCGGCATCATTGCTTTCTATTTTCTCAATGCGTTTTTTTGCGGAATCGTAATACAACGTTCCTTTGTCACCGGCAATTGAATACAGGCTACCCGATACATGAACGGGCTCCTGCCAGTCGCCGGAATCGAGTGGGTTGAATTTCGTATAGGATTGCGCCTCCAGAGCCTCGCCATTGTACGGCAATATCTGCGACTTCTTCGTATTCAGGTCAATCACCTTCATGCGGGAACCGTTCACGATGCTACGCTGATTCAGGAGAGGGGACTTCATCTCAGTATAGGTCTTGGACGTTCCCTTTTGCACCATGTAGATGGAGACCACCTGCTTGCCCGCAGGAGTGTTGACTGTGGTCCTAATACTCATTTCCACGGAATCACGAGCAAGCGCAGATTTCTTGAGGTCAGCGCGAATCTGATCTAGAGAGAGGGCGAAAGAGGAAATGGAAAAGAAAAGGAGAATAAAGATTATTTTTTTCATAAATTAGTCCTTTACGCAACGAATGTATTTAGAAGAATAATGGCACAAATCATTCCAACAAGCAATGCGTTTATACGACGAGAATGAAACGGTCCAAAGATGTCCTGTATCACAATTTCCTTCAGGTGTCATGGTTGAACTTAGGAAACCCGATTCAAAGCCCATTGTTTCGCGACCGTTAACGGCAAAAACTGCGCTAAAACCGCAATCATCCGTGCCGTTTGGCATATCCCCAGGATTCAGCGCCGTCCAACTGTAAGTCGCTTTCAAGGGTGTCGTTGCTTCGGTTTCGCCGCCAAAAACATTGAAAAGTTGATACCACTCTTCTATAGTTGGCACGTGCCACCCGGCAGGGCAGGGACGTTCCGTCGGATAGTAGACACGGCCCATTGTCCGGCAATCGTCCTCCTCATAGTAGCAGGCGTCCTTTTCCACGTCGTAATTCAGGTTCTGTGCCATCCACACCTGTTTTCCGATAGTGGTGTACTTATACACCTGCCCGTCGCGCTCATCTGTGAACGTGCCGCGATTGGGCATGCCATAGGAGTTCGTACCCGTTTCCGGGCACACCTTCGCTGCATCCCAAACTTCATCTTCATCAGAACCTGTCGTACATGATGTCAACAAGGGGAAAATCAAAAAAAATAGAAACAGGACCATTTTTTTCATGTTTTTCTCCATTATCTACAATTTCTAGTCAAAAATCGTATTTTATGTCACATTTCAAGGGGTATCCAACCTCTGAGTTGACATGGGACTGTCCATTATGCAACGAATAGTGTTAAAGCCAGCATCAGGACCAAAAGGGGTCGGGTCTCCATTGGCAATAAAAAGCATAGTCTCCACTGAACTCTCGCTTCTTGCCGTAGATGTCCAATAATAACCTACAGTAAGAAACATTCTATTTAAAGATCCATTTTCATTAATATACCCGCCAAGCAAAGCAGAAAATCCGCACTCATTACTTTCCGCTCTAATATACCTATCTGCTAATAGAGAATCATCACTGGTCAATCTAAAATACTCATATTCAACATTTTTTCCCAAAATCATCCACTCCGCTTTTGTAGGCAGATGCCACCCCTTTGGACACACGGTATCTACTACATCACGGTTCAAGAGAGCATAGTCCGTATTCGGCACCCCCTCCTTGAGCGCATAGTACCTGCCAAATTTCTTGCAATATTCCTCGACTATACAGTCATTGTCGATACAAACTAACTGCATTCTTTGGGCTATATCGGTAAGTTTTGTGGTATCTTTAAAACAAGTAGTCGCCGTATCTGTTAAAGATCTTTTTTTAGGATAACAATATTCCATTCCATAACACATGCTATACGGATGCGGCAACTCAAACCTTAAGTTCTCCGCCATCCAAACTTGGTCACCAATAGTTGTATAGTGATAGACGTTTCCATCTCGTTCATCGGTGAATGTGCCGCGATTGGGCATGCCATAGGAGTTCGAACCCGTTTCCGGGCACACCTTCGCTACATTCCACTTTTCCCCTTCTTCCTCGTCGTCAAAAATACACGAGGAAAAAATGACAGGAATGGCAAAAAAAAGAACAATCTTGACAAGTCCATTCATATAATCTCAGCCCCTATTTCAACAGTTGCCAGTTAAGTATGGTGTTCCCACGACGGAGCACAATGTAACGGCCGGCCTTCATCGCGGATGCGGGCATCTGCACCGTATGCTCGCCGACATTCCATGTTCCTTCGAAGATGCGGTTCTTCAGCGTACCGAAGGCGTCCACGACTTCAAGGTAATAATATCCCGTCTGGTCGATATTGACGTAAACCATGTCGCCCACGCGAGTCACACGGTTCGCTCCGGAATCGCTTGCAACAACGTTGTTTTGAAAATTCGGCCGAGGCACTTTACCCCAGAGCAAGTTACCGTTCAGATCGAGCACCACAACGGAATCCGCAACGAGCAGATTCTGGCCCGTACCAATTCCGTGATGCGACGGGTCATCGGACGCGCTGTATGCGGATTCGGACCAGCCTTGGGCATGGAGCCCGAACTTCACGGCAGCCGAACGCTTGCCCGGTTTGAGAACTACGTTGTTGTACACTAGGGAAACATAGTAAAGGTTACCGCCTGCGGCCACCTTCGAAGGTATCGCAGAGGCAGTATCCGGTCCGAGGTAGTACCAGTCAGGCGGTTCCATGGTGCCCGTGGCATCGCGGTAGTAGTACCGCGCCTCAAAGCCGGAAATACTGTCGGAACCGTTATTCTCAACATAGATTGCAATGGTGCTGTTCTTCCACGGCTCGTTGGACTCCTCGGCAGCAAGAGCACGAATGCCAGACGCAGGGGTCGTCGCGGGCATGCCGTCATCGACACAATTCCAACCATTGAGCATCTCACCCCTTGAATTCAGCACGACAACGCCCTTCGCCTCCACATAGCCATAAGCAGAACCGTGCTCGTAACTCGGGTCGTCCTGGATCTTCCACGGTTTGTAGTCCGGAGTACGATGCAGCCCAATCTGAATTGCGCTCCCATTATTCGCGTAACCATGCGGTGGAATGGGTTCGGCAAGCGCATACTCGGCGTAATAAACATCACCGGCATCGTGCACCAACGATACAGGGCCTTTAGGATACCACGACTCTGCCGCCACAGCGGAGCCCTCACCCGAATAATAGTAACGGATGCGTGCGCCGTATATATACTGACCGGTAAGGTTGTGCAGCTTGATTCTCGGGCGTGCCCACGTTGTTTCGTAAGCGTTTTCATAATAGATGAACGCCTCGACACTCGGTTCGGGAGCGGCCCAGCCGGACTGGCCGTAGTCCACAAACCCAGGCAAAAACAGCCGAAAGCACGCATCGTAAAACCACCCGTGAGAGGTCAAAAAAAAGATAAAGGCTCCATCCATACAGCACTCATCACTCGCGGCAGAGTTCTTTAGGCTAAAACGCTAAGATACCCCACGTCACCCCATGCGGGTGGCATGACTAATCTTTCAAGCAGCGAATCGACATTTTGGGGAAATGATTGAAAACGGAAACTTCCTTTTCAATTTTTATCGTATAGTAATCTTGAGAACCATCTTTTGTGGATGTCCAGAAAACGGCATCATACCGAACAAAATGGACCCCTTCTTCCTCGTTTACGTACACGCCTGCCGGCTTTGCTAAAAAACCGCAAGCATTCTCCCCAGTACCATTAGACCATTCACTTCCACTCTTCAACCGTAATGCAGACGACTGCTGGGAGAATCCTCCCATAATTTCAATCATGGTTTTCCATTCTGCAAGAGATGGCAGATGCCAGCCAGCGGGACAGACCCCGCTCACAAGATTTTCATCCAAATTTTCCCTGTATTTTTCATTTTTTTGCAAGGAATAGAACCTTCCATACTGGTTACAGAAGTTTTCATATTTGTCAAATTTTTCTAGACAAACACTATACTCCGCATCATATTTCAAATTCTCGGCCATCCATACCTGATTGCCGATGGTGGTATATTTATACACCTGTCCATCGCGCTCGTCAGTGAAAGTTCCCCGTTTACTATCGGGACACACTTCCGCAGCGTTCCACTTTTCTTCTTCATCGTCATCGGAAACGCAAGCAGTAAAAATGCCCGCGATAAAAATGCTTGCTATTACACTATTTTTCCACATAATGCTTACCTAAAATTCAAACAACTTGTCCGGAAACTTTGCAGAACTGCGCAGGGCGAAGATTTCTGTCGTCACTTTGGTCTCGATGCCGGATACGATTACCGAGACTTCCATCTTTTTGAGGTTGTTCGAGGCATCATAAGTAAAAGTGGTCAGTGCGCTCTTATCGGCATCATTACTCTCTATTTTCTCTATGCGTTTTTTTGCAGAATCGTAATACAAGACCCCCTGCGAACCCGTAATAGAATACAGGTTGTCGGACACATGAACCGGTTCCTGCCAATCGCCGGAATCGAGCGGGTTAAACTTCGTATAGGATTGCGCCTCCAAAGCCTCGCCATTGTACGGCAATATCTGCGACTTTTTCGTATTCAGGTCGATTACCTTCATGCGAGATCCGTTCACAATGCTACGCTGGTTCAAAAGCGATGACTTCATCTCGGTGTAAGTCTTGGACGCGCCCTTTTGCACCATGTAGATGGAGACAACCTGTTTGCCCGCAGGGGTGTTGACCGTAGTCCTGATGCTCATTTCCACGGAATCACGTGAATGAGCGGACTTTTTGAGGTCCGTACGGACTTGGTCAAGGGAAAGGGCAAAGGAAGAAATAGAAAGGATAAGGAGGGTGAAGATGATTTTTTTCATAAACTAATCCTTTACGCAACGTGTTGATGTTCTAGAAAAGAAATAACCATAGCGAAAATCAACATCCAACACAACAACATTCAAATTTCCATCTTCATTTTTTTTTGTTGTTGAAAAAAAAGCCTCTGTAAGAAAAGATGACATGGAACCTGTATAATTAAGCGCACCAGCAGGCAAAGCGTTAAATGAACATTCATCTGTTCCAGCTTCACGATTATTCCCCCAATACTTTCCCCCCTTCAGTCTAAGCGCAGCTTTATCACCCATTTTTTTAATCATCGTTTTCCATTCATCCAACGAAGGAATATGCCACCCGTTAGGACAAATAAATCCAAATATTGAATCATTTACGACGTATTGAGAAGGCGGTATTTTCTCATACAACGAATAATAGAGACCAAAGGTTTTGCAAGAATCGCCAAAATGGTCCATACATCCGCTAAACTCTGAATCATACCTCAGGTTCTCAGCCATCCAGACTTGTTCACCAATCGTAGTATAACGATAGACATTACCATCTCGTTCATCAGTAAATGTGCCGCGGTTAGGTATGCCATAGGAGTTCGATCCCGTTTCCGGGCACACTTTCGCAGCATCCCAACCATCGTCACCATCATCTGGATCTGTCGTACACGACATCAATAGGGGAAAAATAAACAAAGCAGAAAGATACAACTTATTCATAACCATTCCCTATTTCAACAACTGCCAATTAAGTATAGTATTCCCTCGGCGCAGCACAATGTAGCGACCGGCCTTCATCGCGGATGAGGGAATTTGTACCATATGCTCGCCAACGTCCCATGTTCCCTCAAAGATGCGGTTCTTCACCGTTCCAAAGGCATCCACGACTTCAAGGTAATAATATCCCGTCTGGTCGATATTGACGTAAACCATGTCGCCCACGCGAGTCACACGGTTCGCTCCGGAATCGCTTGCAACAACGTTGTTTTGAAAATTCGGCCGAGGCACTTTACCCCAGAGCAAGTTACCGTTCAGATCGAGCACCACAACGGAATCCGCAACGAGCAGATTCTGGCCCGTACCAATTCCGTGATGCGACGGGTCATCGGACGCGCTGTATGCGGATTCGGACCAGCCTTGGGCATGGAGCCCGAACTTCACGGCAGCCGAACGCTTGCCCGGTTTGAGAACTACGTTGTTGTACACTAGGGAAACATAGTAAAGGTTACCGCCTGCGGACATCCCTCTCCCCATCCCTCTTTCTAAAAAGCTAGTCCATTACGCAACGGATTGAGGCATTCGCACTAGACCAATCACTCTGCTTGATTACAGGATCATCCGTATCGAATATTTTTGTCAACTTCCCTAAAAGTCCAGGTGATGAACTTACAAAATAGGCCCTATAACCATCATATCCATAGACAGTCGTCTTTGCCGGTAAAACGCTGAAGCCGCAATCGTCCGAGCCATTACCATTGTCTCCGGGATTTAGGGGTTTCCAACCACTGCTAGATTTTAAGCGCGATGCCGCAAGAGTATCGCCCCCCATCGTTTTGATGAGTTCATTCCATTCTTCAATATCTGGCAGATGCCACCCCAGAGGACATGCGTTTTCCCTATAACCATTGTCATAATAGGCAAAACCTTTCTCAGCACAGCTATCTTCCTCATAATAACACGTTGACCCTTTAAAGTCATAATCATAATGTTCAATGTCAAAGAATCTCAAATTCTGGGCCATCCATACCCGTTTGCCAATGGTGGTATACCGATAGCTGTTGCTATCCCTCTCGTCCACGAAAGTTCCCCGATTCGGCATGCCATAGGTGTTAGTGCCTGATTCCGGACAAACCACTGCGGCATCGAAATCATCATGGACTATTTCATCATCTTCTTCATCCCCGCCGGAAAGGCAGGAAGAAAAAAATACAGCAAGTAAAAGTAGTACGATGTTTTTTAATTTCATAACAACAAATTACCTAAAATTCAAAAAGTTTATCTGGGAATTTTGCTGAACTACGCAAAGCGAGGATCTCTGTCGTCACTTTGGTCTCGATACCGGATACGATTACCGAGACTTCCATCTTTTTGAGGTTGTCCAAGGCATCATAGGTGAAAGTGGTCAGCGTATTCTTTTCGGCATCATTGCTTTCTATTTTCTCAATGCGTTTTTTTGCAGAATCGTAATACAACGTTCCTTTGTCTCCGGCAATTGAATACAGATTGCCTGAAACATAAACGGGTTCCTGCCAGACGCCAGAATCGAGTGGGTTGAATTTCGTATAGGATTGCGCCTCCAGAGCCTTGCCATTGTATGGCAATATCTGCGATTTTTTTGTATTCAGGTCAATCACCTTCATGCGAGAACCATTCACAATACTACGCTGGTTCAGGAGAGGGGACTTCATCTCAGTATAAGTCTTGGAGGTTCCCTTTTGCACCATGTAAATGGAAACAACCTGCTTGCCCGCAGGAGTGTCGACCGTGGTCCTGATGCTCATCTCCACGGAATCGCGGGCAAAAGCGGACTTCTTGAGCTCTGCACGGACCTGGTCAAGGGAAAGCGCGAAGGAGGAAATGGAAAAGAGAAGGAGGGAAAAGATGATTGTTTTCATAGTACTAGTCCTTTACACAGCGGATGGGTATTTTATGTAGATTAGCATCTTCAAAGAAAGTGGCGTACATCAATTGCGCGATGTAAACATACTCAGAACTATATTGCGTACTAGTCCAATAATCTGCAGAGTGAAGGACGCTCTCAAAATTTACAATTGGCACACAAGCATGCCCCGCTTGAACGAAAGAAAAAGCGCACACATCTGAAACGGTTTGCCACCAAGGAACCACCTTCATCAACCGTTCCGTATTTCCATCCGCTTGGACAAAGAGTATTTCCCATTCAGTTCTTGTGGGAACATGCCATCCCTTGGGACAAACAGAGTCTACGATATCCCAGTCTAACGGACCATGGCCATCGCCATTGACAATCAAAGAATAGTACCGCCCAAATGTCGCAACAAATTCGGCTGCAATGCAATCTGCATCTGTACACTTGCTCTGCATCTTCTTCCCAATTTCACCGAGACCAGTAGTATCGCGACGATAAACCGTGTCTTTTTTTTGCTCGTCTACATAAGAGTAATCCTCTCCGGGTGCGTAACTATACGGATACGGCAACCTGTACCTCAGATTTTCCGCCATCCAAACCTGTTTTCCAATGGTGGTGTACTTGTACACCTGCCCATCGCGTTCGTCGGTGAACGTGCCGCGATTGGGCATGCCGTAGGAATTCGTTCCTGTTTCCGGGCACACCTTCGCGGCATCCCACTTTTCGTCCTCGTCGTCAAAAATGCACGCAGACAGAATAATGGGTATGGCAAAAAGGAGAATAATCTTGACAAGTCCTTTCATATAATCTCAGCCCCTATTTCAAAAGTTGCCAGTTAAGTATGGTGTTCCCACGACGGAGCACGATGTAGCGGCCAGGTTTCATCGCGGATGCGGGTATCTGCACAGTGTGTTCACCGACATTCCATGTCCCTTCGAAAAGGCGGTTTTTCAACGTACCAAATGCGTCCACGACCTCGAGGTAATAATATCCAGTCTGGTCAATATTTACATAAACAACATCGCCCACGCGGGTCAAGCGGCTTGCACCGGAATCGCTTACAACAACGTTGTTCTGGA
>NZ_CAMZCS010000035.1 GCF_947305105.1 uncultured Fibrobacter sp.
CCAGAAGGCTTTTACGGAACTACCGGCGTAGCCGGTAGTTTTCTTTATACAATAAGTATCACGCACTTTGTGCGTTAATATAAGACGGCAAAGCCGTGATATTTCTCCCTAGCCCCTAGATTCTAGATCCTAACCCCTAACCACTATCTACCTCTTACCTCAAAGCGACCGAAGGGAGCGACCTCATACCTCAAAGCGCAGCAACCTCAAAGAGGCTTTAGCCCCGACCTCATAGCTAACTAGCGGAGATTGCTTCGCCTTCGGCTCGCAATGACAAATCCGGTATCCCTCATACTTTTTAGTGATTAGCACTCAAGAACAATACACCCCCCGAACCACCAACCACTGTTTACTAACCACTTTTCAGGCTCCAGGCGCGAGGCGCGAGGCACGAGGAGAGAGCGGTGAGCGACAACAACTTTTTCTCTCGTCTATCCCTAACCACCAACCACTAACCACTGTCTACTTCCTACTTCCCACTTCCTACTTCCTACCATCAACCTCATATCTCTCCGGCGCTTTACTCATGAACCGTCGATGCGTAAAGCCGTACCAAAGCGTCGGGTTTTGGGCAATGCGCTCCCCAAGCCATTCGTTGTACGATTCCATCACAGATTCCCTCTGGATTTCAACCGCATGCAAGACCTTCGTCGCATTCCCCCGTTCCTCCATCCAGCAAACGAAAACGGGCGTTTCGGGGCGATGCTTCAGCAAAAATTCCGGGAGCGGATTGTTGCAAACAGGCTTCCCCAAAAAAATTCCGTCGGTCGCACTCGGGATGCGACTATCCTGGTCGGCGAGCAAACAAAATAATTTGCCCTCATCCAACAATCGCAAAAACTCGCGAGGAGTACGGGCATCGACCGAATAACGGTAACCATCTACCGCACGGATGCGTCCTTCCAGAATACGATTGAGCCACGCCGGCTTCACGGGAATATAGCTCGCCTTGAGCGGAATTCCCAAGCAACAGAGCCACGGTCCGATTGCTTCGTAGTTGCCGTAGTGGGCGGTCAGGAAAATTCCTCCCCCGCGCATCTTGTCGAGGACTTCTGCCGAACCTTCGGCAATATCAAAATTCCAGCCGTCAACACGGCAGGGGTACGCAGAAAGTGCCGCAGGCAGACGTTTGAACATTCCGAAACGGAACAGGAGTTCGCCCGCATGGCGGGTCAAGTTTTTCAGAAGTTTGTCGTAATCGGGGATGCAGTTCAAAGCAGACGACACGTGCTTCGCATTGGCAAGAAACGTCTTCCGCTTCCAGCCAGCAAGTTTGAGCACCGTGTAAGCCACCCGCGCAAAGACCGCAGCGGCAATTCTTCCCTTGAAAAACATAGCGGATAAAAAAATACGAAAAATTTCTAAATTGCCAGTCAGAGGTTATTATGATTAGCGAAAAAAGCGGTAATGAATCCGAACGCGTGCAGCAAAGCGCATTCATCCAAGACGAGCCTGAAAATATCTGTCGCGGCAAGAGCACCATTCTCTGGACAAAGATTCTTCTCGTTTTCACCGTCATCACCGGATTATTCACCGAATACATCATTCACGTATTCGAGCCCTTCACGGAAATTTCAAATGGTTCAACCTCGATTCAACCTCCCCACCTGACCGATATTCTCGCCGGACTTTTATTCCTGTTCCTGCTTTTTTGCTTCGGCATCGTGTCGCTCGTGGTCATTTATAAATTCTGCAAATGGCTCTACCACTCCATCAAGTTCTTGCGCAAATACACATCGACCCAATTTTCCCCCGGCGCAGCCGTCTTCTGCACAATGATTCCATGGATCTGCGGGTTCCTTGACTACTTCATCTTCAAAGACATTCTCGCAAAGCAGGAAAAAGTTCTTACGGCAAAGGGCGAAAAATTCACTCCGCTCGACAAGAAAATTCTAACGTCAATTCCCATATTGACCGCGCTGATTTTCATTCCTACCCTATTGAGCAATATCGCTTCCGCGCGGATAGCGAGTATCGTCCTATTCGCCTTTTGTGTCGGAGCCTATATCAGGGCCATCTCGGCAATCATCGAGAACGAGAAATCGCTACATGCCATGCGCGAACGCGAAATCGTGGACCACAAAGTGGACGAAATCATGAGGCAACGAGGCATCGTCTAGACGGAACTTAAAATCAAGGACTGACTGAAGAGCCCATTCGTTCCCTACGTATAACATTGTCAAGACAATAGCGTTTACCCGCCCGAAATGGGCCGAAGAATGCGGAAAAGTATAGGAAATCGCACCAAAGCGCAACATTTTTTTTGTTTGAAGCCGACAAATGAAGTCTTTTTGTAAGAAAAATTGTATTTTAAGAAGAAACCAAAAATGATTCATTATGAGATTCCTACTCACAGGCCTAGTCTTACTATTTGTTGCATGCAGCAACAGTTCTTCCGAATTTTTAGATGAAACGGAAATCTCGTCGGAATCGTCCAGTTCCGAAGTTTCTATAGAATCCTCCAGTTCCGAAATCTCTATAGAACCATCCCTCGAAATGGAGGGGATGATTGCAGTCCATGGCGATGTGGTGACACTCGGCAGCAACGATGCCAAGTACAGGCCTTCGGAACGCCCCGCCATGAAGGTTCGCTTGGATTATGATTACTTCCTCGGCATACACGAAGTAACCTGCGGGGAATACCGTAAACTCGCAAAGAAGGCAAAACTCAAGGATTTCGGCAAGTGCGAGAACGACAGTCTGCCACTCTCCGATGTATCCTATTACGATGCGGTTCTCTTCGCAAACGCCAAGAGCAAGTCCGAAAGCAAAGACACGGCCTACACCTACAATGGTGTGGAATACGACAGCGAAGGCCACTGCACGAACCTGGATGCTTTCATGTTCCACCCTGAAACGGACGCATACCGTCTGCCGACCGAAGCGGAATGGGTGCATGCAGCATCGCAGGGCTGGAATCCTGAGAAGTTCAGCTGGAACGCCAGCAACTCGCAATACCATGCGCACACCGTCTGTAGTGCCGGTACAGATACTCTCGGGTTCTGTGACCTCGCGGGCAACGTGAAGGAGTGGGTAAACGACTGGGCCGGCGTTTTCTTTGACACGACTGTTACGAATTATCTAGGTGCACCCGACGGCGGAGACCTCAACGAGCGCGTGCTGAAGGGAGGCTACTTCTCGGAAAAGGCTTCCGAAATGAACGTCGTCGCCCGCGGAGACGACTACACCGTAGAAGCCTCTAGCCGCGCCGAACGCATTGGGTTCAGGCTCGCCTACGGCCACATTCTGTCCCCCATATGGCTCGATGCCACCGGACACGCAAAGAAAAGCATTATCACGCCACTGGCCAACATGGAATCGTTGAAGGCCTATACCGGAACGTACAAAACGATTCTAGCCTTCCGTAACGACATCAGCGGGGACCTCGCCTACATTGACTACAACGATGGCGGCATGGCCGTAACAGAAATTGAGGACACACTGGAAGTCTATCATCCGGACATTTCTCCCGATGGCATGCTCGTTGCCTTCTGCACCAAGCCCGAAGGCATCGCTGGTAAATCTGCGCTGTATGTGCGTGACTTGAATCCCGAAGGAAGCCACCTCGTAAAACTCAATGTCAAGAGCGCCGCCATCCCGCGATGGCGAGTCCTCAAGAACGGAGACACAGTCATCGTCTACGTGACCGACGCAGGGAGCAACAAGGATGAGTCGGCCTTTAGCGCAACCTCCACATGGCAAGTCAAGTTCGCCAATGGCAAGTTCGGTACGCCGAAAAAACTCTTCGACGGGGCATTCCACGGAGGCATTAGCGAAGACAACACACTTGCCGTTACAGGTGCAAGACTACTGCGAGCCCGCATCGCCAATTCCGGCTCCTCGCTCACCGAAAAAGCCCGCAACACCATCTGGTACGACAGCGAGCAGGCCTGCAATGCATCGCTCGCACAGGATGGCAGCAAGCGTACCGCCTTCCTCGACTTCGGCGGAAAACCCGGTCGGAAATTTGCCGGAGAAAGCTACGCCACGCACGAGCGCATCCTGATTGCCGACAGCAACGGAAAGTTGATACAAACCATCAAGGCTCCTGCAGGCTATACCTTCGACCACAGCGAATGGGCAAGTGACGGAGCGACTTCGAACCTCGTCGCGACACTCACGAATGTAGATGGTGCGCATAAGAAAATCGTGCTCGCAAGCCCTTCCGACAGCAGCATCCTGGAACTTGCCGAAGGGGAAGAACTCTGGCATCCGTGCCTGTGGGTGAAGAAAGTAAACACATCTTCCTCGGAAACCTCATCCGTTTCAAATATCCCTGATATTCCAAACTCATCTAACTCCTCGGATTCATCAAATATCCCCGAGTCCTCCAATACCTCGGATACCCCAGATTCATCGAACACCTCGGGTTCTTCGGACATCCCCGATTCCACGAATACATCGGATCCCACGGATACGGACGAAGAAATTTTCAAACTTGATCCCGATAGCGCAGGCATCTATTACAATTCTTCGGGCGCAAGCCCTAACGCTCTAGAATATCGCTACAAGTTGGAATTGTTGTGGCAATATAGAGATTCAATCAATGTCGTGATTTTTGGATCGTCGCGAGCCCTGCGAGGCGTAGCTCCAATTGAATTTGACAAACCCGTTTTTGCCGTCAACATGGCAATCTCTGCAACCGTCATCAACGCCCACAGTCCCTTGTTCTATAATTATGTATTACCTCATTGCAAAAAATTGAAGGCTATCGTTCTTTCACTTGATTTGGACAGAAGCTCTAATGACGGCAAAAACAACAAAAACATGTTTTATGAGGCATACAAGTCCTACCCGGGACATGTTTATGATATGAATCATAACTACTGGAAGGATTACTTTCCGCCTAAATTAGCTTCGATGACATATGAAGCCCCAGGCCGACGGGATATGGCAGAAAACTTTAGACCTACGAGAGGGTTCAAAAGCAACATGGCTCATGGGTGGGGAGAACCGGTAATTTCGGACGATTCCTGCTGGATGGATAAAAGGAAATCTTCCTTCCGCAAAAACTTTGACCTATTTGTCGAATTACTCAAGACATGCAAAGAAAAGAACATCTATGTGATAGGGGTACTTTTCCCGATGAATCCGAAGTATGCAGAAACGGGAGCTTATGGATATGCCGGGCTCAGGAGAAGCGAGGTCCCGGCCGTTATCCAAGAAATCGCTGATTTGCAAAAGACATATCCGAATTTCATTCTGATGGACGAAAATAAGATGGGAAACCATGACTATACAGATGACATGGCGGATGACTACAATCATTTAAGCCAAACTGGAGCGGTCCAAATGACCCACCGCATCGATTCCCTCCTCAAAACTTTGAACATTAATTTTGGTGACTAAAACGACAAACAAATCTTTTTCAAGAAAAAATGTATTTTTGAAGTAATTATGAGTGAAAACTGTCTTTTCTGCAAAATCATCAAGGGTGAAATCCCTTCCAAGAAAATCTACGAAGACGACGACGTGTTCGCCTTCTACGATATCGCCCCCCAAGCACCGGTACATTTCCTCGTGGTGCCCAAACGCCACATTTCGACCATCATGGACATGAAGCCCGAAGACTGCGAGCTCGTGGGCAAGATGCTCTACCGCGCCCAGATTATCGCGAAGGAGCTCGGCCTCGAAGAAAACGGAGCACGCTTCGTGTTCAACTGCAAGGCCGATGCCGGACAGACCGTATTCCACATCCACCTGCATGTGGTCGGCGGACAAGTCATGGGCTGGCCACCGTTCCCGAAGGAGTAATCAGGTCGCTCCCTACGGTCGCTTCGAGGCACGTGGCTCGAGGTTCGAGGAGCGAGCAGTGAGCAATGAGCAGTGGGCTGCGAGGATTCAAAAGACAAGTAAGCAGTTAAAGGTCAAACTCGTAGTTCACTCCCCTAACCACGAACCACTGTTTACTAACCACTCTTTACCTCATACCTCAAAGGGGCTTTAGCCCCGACCTCACGGCACATCTATGATCAAGTCCCGCGCCATAGTCCTGCATCGCTACGCCTACAGCGATTCGAGCTGGATCGTCAAGGCCCTCACGGAAGAAGTCGGCATCGTCTCCTTCATCGTAAAAGGAGGCAAGCGGAAGGAATCCCCCTTCAAGGGAGCGCTCGACCCACTCGCCCTGAGCGAGGTCGTTTTTCGGCAGAACCCGAATGCCGAACTGCAGTTCATCAAAGAAGCGACACTCATCGAATGGAGAAAAAACCTTCGCGAAGACCTGCTCGCCCTCGCAAAAGCGCAAGTCATGGCAGAAATCCTCTTGCGTTATGCTCCGCAAGGAGTTCCGTTGCAATCGGAGTTCATGTTACTAGAGCAAGCGACAAGTGAACTCGACCAGACAGGAACAAATGCACTCCACGACAATCAGGGCAACTACGACACCTCTACAGATTTAACGCAAGCGCAAATCCCGAAATCAAACATTTTCGCCCGATGGCTGCTCGACACCTGCGAAGCATGGGGATACTCTCTCGACCTCGCCACATGCAGCCGCTGCGGAAAAATTCTAGACGCACCGCCGGCAGACTTCATTCCCGAAACAGGCGCCGTCATCTGCAAAGATTGCATCGGCACGGGAATGGCACACATGCGCGAAGAGACCTCGCTTGGAATTTGGAACTTGTTGACCAACAACAAGATAACACACTCGCAATATGTCGAGAACGCACTCCTCTCCTACCTGCGCAAGCACATCGGCTTCCTCAAGGAAATCAAGTCGCTCCAGTTCCTGAACGAAACCCGCAAACTCTTCAGCAACTAATATATACCACTATATATATAGTGACATCATCCAAAACATTACAGCATTCAGCATCATTGCATTCCCAAACATTCAGCAATTCAGCATCCCCTAAGCAATCGCGAGAACACCCTCAAGTCTCAAAGATATTTTCTAAGCGTCTTGAGAATGGAGCGTCGGCCCCTCCCGCATCATCTTTTTTACTATTTTTTGTAAAACAAAAAAGAAGGTTCTCATGTTAACTCCAGAAGATCTCAAGGCAAAAAAATCACAAGGTGAAAAAATATCCATGATAACCGCCTACGATTTCGCATTTGCGCAAATGGCGGAAGCTGCCGGGGTTGACCAGATTCTCGTTGGCGATAGTCTCGCGAACACCATGCTCGGTTACAAGAGCACGCGCGAAATCGGCATGAACGAAATGCTCATCTTCGTTGCAGCAGTCTGCCGTGGAGCTCCCAACACGCACGTGGTTGCCGACATGCCCTACCTGAGCGACAAGGATCCGCAAACGGCGTACGATAACGCTATGCGCTTCATGGACTTAGGGGCAGCAAGCATCAAGCTCGAAGGCACACCCGAAGGAGTCATCGAATTCCTACGCAGCAAAGACATTCCCGTGTGCGCACACCTCGGGCTACTCCCGCAAACCGCAGAGAACTTCAAACAGAAAGGCAAGACAGAAGAAGAAGCGCACGCCATCGAAGATGCTGCAAAGTTCGTCGACAGTCTCGGTTGCTTTGAAACTGTGCTCGAGCACATCCCTGAAGAACTCGGAAAGAAGATTACCCGCGAAGTAAAAAGTGTCACCATCGGTATCGGCGGCGGAAAATTTACGGACGGTCAGGTACTCGTGATGCACGACGCTCTCGGAATGCACCAGCGCAAGCTCCCTCCGTTCGCCACGAAGTTCGTGGACATGTTTGCTCTCGGAACCGAAGGGATCAAGAAATATATCGACAGCGTCAAAGCCAAGCAGTAAGCGGATTCCAGCGGTATCACTTTATATACAATTCTTTGAGCATCATTGAGTTACAATCAAACATCGGTATGTGTGCCGATGTTTTTTTCGTGCGTTAAAATCACATATAAACTAGAAAATAGGGTATCTGGAAGACAAAATTTTTCGAATGGCAAAAAATGACTTGTCAATACCCTTTAAAAAAAAAAATGAAAAAAATTTAAAAAAATGTTGATTATTTGTGAAAATAAAGTTATTTTATAGTCATCAAACAACAAACCCTCAAAAAAAGGAAGATAAAATGGCTACAACAACAAAGAAACCTGCCAAGAAACCCGCTACTGCTAAGAAGCCGGCCAAGAAGCCGTCTACTGCAAAGAAGCCGGCCAAGAAGCCGTCTACTGCTAAGAAGCCGTCTGCTGCTAAGAAGCCGGCCGCTGCTAAGAAGCCGGCCGCTGCTAAGAAGCCGTCTGCTGCCAAGAAGCCGTCTGCTGCTAAGAAGCCGGCCGCTGCCAAGAAGCCGTCTGCTGCTAAGAAGCCGTCCGCTGCTAAGAAGCCGGCCGCTGCCAAGAAGCCGTCTGCTGCCAAGAAGCCGGCTGCTGCTAAGAAGCCCGCTGCTGCTAAGAAGCCGGCTGCCAAGAAGTAATTCTTCCAAGGCTATTATGGAAAGGCTCCGCTTCGGCGGGGCCTTTTCTTTTTTAGCATGACTGCAAATACTATCTTTATAGTCATGATTTCAGAAGAAGACTTGACCAAGCAACAAAGCATTCCCTACGAGGAACGCATTTCCCGAATAGAAAAACTTCTCGAAGGCAAGGAGAAGCCAAGAGCGTTCGAACTCGGCTTGCTACTCGCCCTCAAGATGGGCCAAGAAATCCGCGAGAAGAAACCGCTCGGAAGCACCACGGCAAAGATGGTCGCCGAATGGAACAGAACTTACTCATCCTCGTTGGTTGAAGAAGCCATCGCCAGTGCGAAAGAATTCCTCACGAACCCGGCAAAGCTCGCCGAGAAAATCAAGGCGGGGATGAAAAAGATTGACGAGAAACGTGACGACGCCGATAAATCCGATGAAACAGAGTCGAAGGATTTGAGCGAGGGTGAAAATGGATAACAAACTCCAAGCCACCATCGACATCGGGAGCCACAGTTGCATCCTGCTGATAGCCGCATTCGAGGATAAGGTCACGGAGCAGGCCAAAGCAACCGAGAACAAAAAAGTTCTCGTGCCAAAACTCCAGAAGGTGGAAGTTTGCCGCCTGGGCGAAGACATTTACGAGTGTGGGCACATCACAGAAGCGAGGATCCAGGAACTCACGCAAATCATGACGAAGTTCCGCATGGACCTGCATGCCCTCGGTGCCGACCTCAAGGCAGTCGCCATGACCGAGGCCATGCGCCGCGCCAGCAATCCCGACGAAGTCATCGAAGCGGTGGAAAAAGCAATCTGGATGAAGCCCCGCATCATCTCCGGCGAAGAAGAAGGACGACTCACCTTCCGCTCCGTCAAGGAATGGCACGGCTCCGACATCGTCACTATCGACATCGGTGGCGGATCCACGGAACTGTGCAACGGCGAGACATCGCTTTCGATTCCCGTCGGTGCACTCAAGATGTTCAAGGCGATGGGTCCCATCCCCGGCCCCGAATACAAAAAGTTCGTCAAGGAAACTTTCAAGGAAGTCAGCTTCAAGGGAATGACCAAGAAACCCGTCTACCTTATCGGCGGAACGGGAACGGCACTTGCAATGGTGTTCCTCGACAAGCAAAAGTTTGACTACAAGGCCATCGAAGGCCTGGAAATGAGCATCACCGACCTGGAAAACGTCACCACGCGAATCACGAACCTCTCCAAAGAACTTCGCGCGATGCTCCCGGGACTTGAAAACGGAAGGCACGAAGTCATCATCTGCGGACTGTTCTGGTTGCGTTCCCTCCTGGAAAAACTCCGCGTCGAGACTTTCAAGATCAGTACGGCAGGCCTCCGCTTCGGTCTGCTCTACCCGCCGGAGCCGGAACCGGAAGAAAAGCCGAAGCCCAAGCGCGTTCCGCCCTGGATGAAGAACAAGCAAGAAGCCGCCCCGGAGGATTCCTCCACATGAGAATAAATAAGTACATATCTCTTTGCGGCATCGCAAGCCGCCGCGCCGCCGACACATTGATTGCCGACGGTCTTGTTCAGGTGAACGGAGAGACAATCACCGATCTCGGGCACCAAGTAGACGAGACCAAGGACAAAGTCATTGTCGATGGGAAACCGGCAAAGCTCCCCACCAAAACAAAGACCATCCTGTTCCACAAACCGCCCGGATGCGTTTGCACCAAGGTCGACCCGCAGGGCCGCCGCACCGTGTACGATTACCTGCCTCCCGGATTCCAACACCTCAAATATGTAGGCCGACTTGACTTGCAAAGCCGCGGGCTGTTGCTGTTCACCGACGATGGCGAACTGTTGCATAGGCTCACCCACCCCAGCTACGAAATCCCGCGCAGTTACTATGTGTGGACGACACGCCCCCTCAGCGATTCAGCCGCACAGAAACTGGTTGACGGCGTTGACATCCGCGACGAAAACGATCCCGATGCAGAAGAGGAAATCGCCTTCGCCACCGACGTCTACCTCGAAAACGGATTCGCCGAACTCGTGCTCACCGAGGGCAAGAACCGCGAAATCCGCCGCATGATGCGCGCCGTCGGCTACGAAATCCGCGACCTCAAGCGCGTGAGCTACTGCAAGATTCAGCTGGGAGAACTCCCCGCAGGCGAATACAGGGAACTGACTGCGGATGAAATGAACAAGTTGAGACAGGCGGTGAGGATGAAGTAGCTATGAGGTATGAGGTAAATAGTAGGAAGTAGGAAGTAGACAGTGGTTAGGGATTAGGATCTAGAATCTAGGGGCTAGGGAGAAATATCACGGCTTCGCCGTCTTATATTGACGCACGAAGTGCGTGATTCTTTTCACTAGCCTCCCACCTAAAGGTGGCCATGCCCACATAAGTGCTAAAGCACTAAGTGGTCAAAGGTAGCCTCTATTCTCTAGTCTCTCTCCTCGTGCCTGGAAACCTAATATGAATAGAACATTATACATAGGTGACGTTCATGGTTGCGCCGACGAACTGGAAGCAATCGTAGACAAGTTTGGCTTTGTCCGCGGCTCCGATACGCTCTACCAGACCGGCGACATTATAAATAAGGGCCCCGACATGATGCGGGCGCTGAAGTTCGTCGTCGATAACGGAATCTTGACCGTGCGCGGGAACCACGAAGAACACCTCATCCGCTCGATGGAAACACCCCCCTCCCAGTGGAGCGAAAAGCAGAAGAAGCGTTTTGCACGGCTCCCGCTCGAAGACTGGATATATATACGCGACATCGTGAAAGACTGGCCACTCTGGCGCGACACCCCGCACGCGCTGCTCGTGCATGCCGGCCTCGAACCCGGCAAGACGAGGCTAGAAGACATGAGCCCCGAAGTGTTGCTGTCTATCCGCAAGTGGAATGACGAACCTTGGTACAAGCAAGTCACCTGGCCCAAGACGGTCGTGTTCGGGCACTGGGCCAAGAAAGGTTTTGTCCACCGCCCCGGATTCATCGGGCTTGACTCGGGCTGCGTCTACGGAAAATACCTTACCGCATGGTGCCCCGAAGAAGACAAGTTCTACGAAATCCCGGCACGCCGCGAATACACGCCAGTAAAAGACAAGACCAAGGAATCGGAAGTTTCTCCATGCAAAGTCGCTGGCGATGCTAGCAAAAACATCATCACCTTCGACAATATCCGCGAAAAAATCATGCGCGGAGAAATCACCCCCACAAACGAGACTCCCGAAGAGGCCAACATCCGCAAGGCGAGTCCGTCCATCTCGGCGGAATGGGCTGGCTACAGATTATAGTGCGGTTCATCTTATTTTATTTTAGTATCTTTAAAAAAAAACGAGCAGTCACAATGAAAAAATTCCTAGTAACATTATTATTCCTTAGCATTTTCAGCACAAGCGCCTTTGCAGACGAAGGCGAAGGCTATTGGCCGCGTTCCTACTTTGCGGGCGTCGGCTTCGGCGTCGTGGCAACCCGCGGCGATATTGGTGACAACAACATATCCGGAAAAACGGAAAACGGAGATAAAGAAACAGTTCATCTACCGTCCCTAAATATCTTTATGATGCCCGACTTTTTCCTGGGTGTCAACATTGCTCAGTTTTCGCTTTCTGCAAATTTCAACTACTGGAACCTTACCGAATCGCTGGGCGGATTCCCAGACAAATCCATCAAAGAAAATATTCGCATTTGGAGATTTGGAGTCGAGTTCATCTACAACTTCTTTTGGCCGGAATTCTTCCAGCCAGGAATCGGCCTCGGTTACGCCTACACGAGCATCAAAAGCGAAAACAGCGTTTTCCCCGCCGACGAATCCAAGGAAAAAACCGCATCGGAGTTGATGGGATCTTCGTTAGCCCTCATCATGAATATCCGCTATTTTTTGACGGAAAACCTGATAATAGAACCCTCTCTCAAGTTCTACGAAACCTGGTTCAGCAACATCAACACGGAAAACGCCGGGACCAACGAACTGAAACATAAGATTTGGCAAACATTCGCGTTCGTAGAACTCTCTTTTATATACCAGTTCTAAGAGAAGGCGGGGGTGCAGCAAGGGTTTAAAATTCTATCTTTGGCGCCATGAAAACGAAATCACGCATCGCTCTCGCCCTGATACTGGCCTCCGCCACCGCAACCTATGCCATGGACGATGATGGCTGGGCCACGACCTACGAATCCCTTTCCGCTTTCGACAGTTCCATTCCCATCTATGGAAACCGTCCCGATTACGTGAAGCCCATTATCACGAACCTCGGAACCATCCTCAACAGCAACTGGGTTTCTAGCGCAGGGGTTCCCAAAAGTTTCACGTTCGAGGCTGGCCTGCCCTTCGCCATCGTGCCTATCACAGATGACGACCGCAGTTACACGACATCCATTGACATTCTCGGACAACGTATCAGCTACGAGACGCCGACCATCTTTGGCGAGCACGGCAACGTGCAGCAACCAGACAATCGCATCTATGGTAACGAGAACTTGAACAGCCTCGGAGTGTTTACCTACCCGTACCTCCAGCTGGCAGGCAGTTTCTACCATGCAAGGCTTGTCTTGCGCGGCATGTTCCTCCCCTCCATCAGCCAACTTCAAAAATTCAACTTGTTCGGGTTCGGCCTGCAATACAGTTTTGGGCACTTCTTCCAGTACAAGCTCCCCAAGGCAGCACAACCCCTTGACGTGAGCCTCATGTTCGGCTACAGCACCAGCGGCATCGGCTACCAGCCCGACGATTACAATGGCGAACTGGACCTGGACATCAGCGCATACACGATCAATCTCGTTGTCGGCTACAAGCCCATCCAGCTCGTCGAAATCATGATGTCCCTCGGCTACCAGAATTCTAGCATGAAATCCAGCGGCCATCTCGTCAACAAGGACAATCCCCTACAACAGATCAATCCGAACTTGACCGTCAAGGGAAACAACGGTTTCCGTTTCGGCATCGAAGTCGCACTGCAACTGGGTTCGTTCCATCCTGTCGTCGGCTACGATTACGTAGGAAAGTCCTCGTTCACCACGAACATCCTTTACTTCAAGCAGAGCCTGGGCAAAGACAAGACCCCCGACGAAATCGCGAAAGAAAAAGAATCGGTGAGCAATGCAAAAACGGAACCCCAAGAAACGTCCGTAACGCAAGAATCCGCAGAAACAACGGAAGCGGAACAGGGAGAGTCCGAAGCAACGGAAACAGAAGCTGAAGAACCCTCCGAAGAACAGCCCACCGAACAGTCCGAGGACTCCGCTCAGGAGGAAGAAAGTTTCTAACAAAAACTTAAAAACAAAAAAAGAAGGCAAAAGATGATTACATTCCTTATCGGCATTGCCATTCTGATTGGCGGCTACTTCACATACGGCAAGTTCGTGGAACGAATTTTCGGACCCGACAACAGGAACACTCCCGCCGTGCAAAACCCGGACGGAGTGGACCGCATGGTCCTGCCGCACTGGAAAAACGTACTCATCCAGCTCCTGAACATCGCAGGCATCGGCCCCGTCATCGGAGTCATCCTGGGCATCAAATTCGGTGCCATCGTGTTCATCCTGCTCCCCATCGGCAACGTGTTCGGCGGTGCAGTACACGACTACTTCTCGGGCATGATCAGCATGCGCAACAATGGCGTAAACGTCCCCGCCCTTTCGCGCAAGTTCCTGGGTAACGGCCCGTCCAAGGTGGTGATCGCCCTCATCTCCGTGGCGCTCCTCCTCGTGGGAGCCGTGTTCACCAACACCCCGGCAGCCCTCATCAACACGCCGATTCTCGCCGGTTCCGCCGTATCCCCGACTTTGTTCTGGATTGCGGTCGCAGTCATTTTCGCCTACTACTTCGCGAGCACCTTCTTCCCCATCGACAAGATTATCGGTCGCATCTACCCCGTGTTCGGCGGCCTCCTGATTCTCGCCTCCCTCGGTATCCTGATTGGCATCGCTCCGCAGCTCGGCACTCTCGACGAAATCTGCTTCAGCGACATTGCATCCAACTTCACGCAGCATCCGGCACACCAGCCCATCATCCCAATGTTGTTCGTAACGATTGCCTGCGGCATCATCAGCGGATTCCACAGCACGCAGAGCCCGCTCGTTGCCCGCACCGAAAAGACCGAACACACCGGCCGCCAGACCTTCTACGGCATGATGATTGTCGAAGGCCTTATCGGCATGATCTGGGCCGCCGGCGGCATGTTCATCTACCATCACATGCCCGAACTCATCACGGGTGCAAGCGGCGTGAAAGTCCTGAGTGAACTTGTCTCTACCGTTATCCCGTTCGCACCGATTTCCATCCTCGTCGTCGTGGGCGTCATCATCCTCGCGATTACCAGTGGCGACACGAGCCTGCGCAGCCTCCGTCTCACGATTGCCGAACTCACCGGTATGGATCAGACCTCCGTCAGGAACCGCCTCATTCTGACGGTCCCGATGTTCACGCTCTGCGCGGTCATCATCTTCTGGAGCAACCTGAACCCCGAAGGCTTCAATATCCTTTGGAACTACTTCAGCTGGAGCAACCAGCTCATGGCCGTGTGCAGCCTCTGCGTCGCCGTGGTCTACCTCCGCTGCAAAAAGAAGAACTTCTGGGTTGCGCTCATCCCGTGCCTGTTCATGGCCTTCATCACCAGCGACTATATCCTGTGGGTGAGCCCCGAGAACCTGAAGGGCGCTCCGGTGGGCTTTGGCCTCAACTACAACGTCGCCATCGTGCTCGCCGCCGTGGTTGCCATTGTCCTCGTCACTTTGCTTTGCAGGCGTGGCAAGAAGCTCTCCCAGAAATCGGATTTCAACCCGGACCACTGGGAATAAGCGAGTTTTCGACAAAGAACTTTGATAAACAGAGCGTACACCGCTCTGTTTTTTTTGTTTTTTTACGTTATTTTCCGATTTTTTTAGTATATTTATGCTTTCTCTTGGAAATGCCAAAGGAAATGTACCGGCCGTTCGTCAAGCGGGCAGCCGTTTTTGTTTTTTTGACAGGGCTTGCCCGAGGAGCAGAAAAATGATCGATCGCAACAAGCACTTCCTTCGCCTGATGGACTGGAGCGAAGAAAAAATCCTCGAAACCGTCGAGATTGCCTCGCGCCTCAAGAAAGAGGTCCACGCCGGCAAAGTTTCTGACCGTCTCCACGGCCAGAACATCGCCATGTTCTTCGAGAAGCCCTCGCTGCGAACCATCACCACGTTCCAGGTGGGCATGAACCAGCTCGGCGGCCATGCCGTGCTGCTCGCCCCGGATTCCATCGGACTCGGCAAGCGCGAAAGCGTGAAGGACGTGGCCCGTTGCCTTTCCCGCTGGGTGAACGCCATCGTGGTCCGCTGCTTCAAGCAGCAGCTCGTGGAAGAACTCGCCGAATTCGGTAGCGTACCTATAGTGAACGCCCTCACCGACGACTGCCACCCCTGCCAGGCCATCGCCTTCGCGCAGATGATCAGCGAAAACCTCGGCGGTTTCAAGAACGCCGATGGCAAGCCGAAGACTGTCGCCTTCATCGGTGACGGCAACAACGTCGCGAACTCCTTCCTCGCGCTCGCCTCCAAGGTGGGCATGAACTTCACGCTCGCATGCCCCAAGGGTTTCGAGCAGCCGAAGAACGTAGTGGAAGAAGCCGCCGAAGGCCTCAAGAAGCACGGTTGTGAGTACCGCGTGTTCAACGACCCGAAGGAAGCCGTCAAGGATGCCGATATCCTCTATAGCGACGTGTGGGTTTCCATGGGCCAGGAAGGCGAAAAGGCCGAAAAGCAGAGCCACTTCCTCCCGTTCCAGATCAACGACGAACTCCTGAAGCTCGCTCCGGCACACTGCAAGGTGAGCCACTGCCTGCCCGCACACCGCGGCGAAGAAATCACGGACTCCGTGATGGACAACCTCGACGTGAACATGAGCTTCGAGGAAGCCGAGAATCGCCTGCACGCGCATAAGGCCGTTCTCTGGCAGGTCATGCCGCCTTTTGCTTAATTCTGCCTTATAGACATCGTTATACGGCGTCGCGCAACTCACGTACGAGTTGCGCCATTTTTTTATACAGCATCCAAGATAGAGTTAAAAATCCTCTCGCATTAATCGTCTTCAGGCTTAGGGGCATCTTTCAGACAGCGAACAGGATACTCGACAAACTTGTAAGTGTAAAAGAAAAAGATAGTCTATCGGAGATAGTGCTGATAACGAACACCGCATTCTCGCTTGGATGGCTGCTCGCCATAGACGATGTCCATAAAGGAGAATCCTGTTCGGCGCGTTCACGAGGAAGCAGAGAGAAACCGTACGTGTCATCGCCACAATAATCTACGTCATCATACTCCCATCCGGTAGTTGAACGCAAGGCCTGATTGGCCTTTTCAGCACCCCCGACATATTTAAAGAGTTCTTCAAAATTCTTCTTCGTGAGCACATGCCAGCCTTCCGGGCATACACCACGCGGGTTCGCGCGCTCATATGCAGAAGCATACACAAGCAGAGAAGGCCTGCATACACAACGATATTACAACAAGCGCCCTTGCTTTTTTCATCCTCAACCCACGCTAATTCTTTATGCAACGAAGCGAAAAGCCTCTATCTTTCTCATTATATTTAGAATTATACAGTCCCAATGTACTATAGCGGAAATCTAGATACCAGTAATGGGCGCCCGTCTGCAAGACTGCTTCGTTTGCAGCCCAGAAATTGGCAAACAGCGACATGTCGTCGAAAAGATATCGGCTATATTCTCCCGACGAATTGGCATGCAAACCGTGATAAGCTCCCGTCGGAATCGCAGAGAATCCATAAGCATCGGTAGAAGGCGTTTTAATCTTAGTCTTGCTCCATCCCCTTGCCGATTTCAGGTAAGCCGTATAGCCATCTTCCAACTCGGCAACATAATTTTTCAGAGTCGCCCATTCCGTAGAATCCGGCACATGCCAACCGTCCGGGCAAATACCCTGGTGAGGCGATTCAATCAAGAAATCTGCCTGCGTCTTCATGTATTTCGCGTCCAAATTCATTGCCGCCGTCCACGTATAAAGGCGTCCACCCACTTCGCAGTTCTTTGGCACGTTGCTATAGCACCAGCTCCTTGCCACAAGGTTCGGGTTGTCCTCATCGTAATAATTCAGGTTCTCGGCCATCCAGGTCTGCGTCCCGATCGTAGTCGTCTTGTAAGTCCTGTTGTCACGGGTGTCCTTCATGGTCCCGTACTTGTAATCGGGATTGAGGTACGATTCCTTGGAATAATCATACACGGTGGCTTGACGCCAGTTACCATTTCCGCCATCACAGATGCAGGAATAGTTCATATTACAATCAATATAGGTGCCCTTGGTCGATTCCGTACAAGCACCGTAAGAAACCTCGTATGCTTTAGGCAAGCGCCACTTGCCGTTGTCGCACACATAGTTCTTGCCAAGGTTGGCATTGCTGTACGCGTTGGTCACCTTCTTGATTTCGGCGTCATGTTCACTCGTACACATGCCAATTCCGTATATCTGGCCGACAAACATGGCGATGTACTTTTCAAAGTTCGGCACGTTCTTGCCAAGCGCCGAAAGCGTGGTACGGATTGTATCGAAGTTCCTTGTTGTATCCATGGCCCAGTCCGCCAAGGCGACCTTCGCGGCCGTATCACTCCAAAGGCCATCATCCTCAAAATCCGTAGACAGCGTCGTCAGGCGACTCACAATGTCGGCATTCGACAAGCTTTCCTGCAACAGGATTGACGCCGCAAGCAGCTTGCCGTCGTCCTCGTAACGGCCAAAAATCGAGAGATCCTCGAACGCATGGTTATTGGCAGGCCAGCCAAACGCCGCAAGTACTTCGCGTTCGGCCGCAGCCTTCGCCGCAGGGACGTTCTTGTACTTTCCGCTCTGGGTATACAGGTAAATGGCACGCTTGTGCGCCAAATGCCCAAGCAGGTTCACATTGGCCGTCGTCCTTCCGCTCAAGTCCACAAGCGACTTGATGGTCGCTTGCCCGGAAGTCTTTGCCTTCGCATTTTCGTTGTAGTAGTATCCGGTCGCCTGCATCAGGGCGTACTGGTTTTTCAGCGTCACCTTGGTAGACGTGAATTCACCCAGGTCACTCGACACCTCCCATTCAAAAGATGTCCCTGTCGGGTCCAAGGCTTCATCGAGTTCCATCAACCTTACTGCGGAACCACCCGCGTACGGGCCCTTTTCGGCCACGCCCTTGATTGTCAATTTGGATATGGCGACGTTTTCAACAGTCTCGTTCGCACCGACGATACTGGAACTTGATTCGGGAATCCTGCTCGAACTCGACTTTACGGAGCTGCTGGACTTGTTTTCGGCAGAGGAAGACCCGTTCGACGAAGAGGAATCCCCCTTGGAAGAAGACGAGCCGTCCTTGGAAGCGGAAGAGCCATCCTTCGACGAACTAGAACCATCTTTGGAAACGGACGATTTATCCTTCGACGAACTAGAGCCGTCCTTGGAACCGGACGATTTATCCTTCGACGAACTAGAACCGTCTTTGGAACCGGACGATTTATTCTTCGACGAACTAGAACCGTCCTTGGAACCGGACGATTTATCCTTCGACGCCGACGACTCGGGCTCTTCCGTTTTCTGCCAGCTCTTTTCTTCGCACTTGTAATAGATCTCGTCTTCTTTGACGAAAAGGACATCGCCTTCCCTATCCGAGGTACACTTGCCCAAATCGTAAATCGATTCCACAGTGGAACCGTCCTGAGGGAACGCCTTGTCATCGGCCTGGGGCTCGAACGAGGACTCGTCCCCGCAGGCGCCAAGAATAAGAGTCATCCCGATGAAAGGAATAACGGAACGGAAATTTTTCATAAGGACTATTCCTTATCTTTTACGCAACGAAGTGAGAAACCCTTATCCTTTTGATTGTAGCTTCCCGTGTAGTAGCTCAGGTAACCGTAACGGTAGTCTAGGAACCAGTAGATTGCACCCGTAGCCGTGGCCGATTCCACGGAGCTCCAGAAGTTGGCGAAGTAGCCCACGTCGTCAAAGAGGAGTCGGCTGTACTCCGCACTCGGGTTCGCATGATTCCCGTAATAGGCACCCGTCGGGATTGCAGAGAATCCGTACTTATCGGACGAAGTGGGCGCTGTACTAGTGGAATAGCTCTTCCATCCCATACGTGCCTTCAACACACCCGTACGGTCGTTCGTCGTCGTAGTGGAGGTTACCCCTTCCATCTTCGCGACATAAGTCTTGAGTTGACGCCATTCTGTCGTATCGGGGACATGCCATTTTTCCGGACAGATGCCGCGATGCGGAGATTCCACGATGGTCGCCGCCGACGACTTGAGGTACTTGGAGTCAATATTCATCGCGGCAGTCCAACTATAGAGCCTTCCACCCACTTCGCAATTTTCCTTCTTGTTCTTATAACACCAGCTATTCTCCACAAGGTTTTCATTCAATTCATCGTAGTAGTTCAGGTTCTCGGCCATCCAGGTCTGTAGCCCGATTACAACCGTCTTGTATGTTTTTCCGTCGCGAGTATCTTTAAGCGAGCCGTACTGCACCGAAGCCGCCTGGCTAAAGAATTCGCTCTTGTCGTAGTCGTAAACATCAGCGACGCGCCAGTTGCCTTCACCGCCATCGCACACGTACTCTTCGATCAATGAGGAGGTGGTCGGATAAAGGACCATGGCACCTTTCTTGCCTTCCGTACAGGCCGTCCCCACCTTGACTTCCATAGTCGAGGGCAAACGCCAATGGTCGGCATCGCAGATATATGTCTTGTTGTCGTTTACACTATAGATATTGGCCACACCTTTCATTTCGGCATCGAGGTCTGCAGTACATACGCCCAGCCCATAAATTTGGGACGCATACATATTGATGTACTTTTCAAAATAAGGCACGGTCTTGTTCATGGAGCCAAGCTTTGCACGAATCGCGGAATAATTCCTCTTGGTATCCATCGCCCAGTCCGCAATAGCGACCTTCGTAGTGGAATCTCCGTTCCACAAGCCGTCCTCTTCCAAATCCGTAGAAATCGTAGCCACTCGGCTTGCGATATCGGCGTCGGTCAGGCTTCCCTGCAAAAGGATCGACGCGGCAAGCAGTTTTGCATCGTCTTCGAAGGTTCCATAAATGGACAGGTCTTCAAAAGCGTGGTTGTTCGTCGGCCAGCCGAACGCCGCAAGCACTTCACGTTCTGCCGCAGACTTTGCCGCAGGAACGTTCTTGTATTTCCCGCTCTGCGCAAACAAGTAGATAGCACGCTTGTGAGCGAGGTGCCCCAGAATATTCACGTTGGCGGCGTCCCTATCCTTCAAATCGACAAGCGACTTTATCGTCAATTGTCCCGAGGTCTTTGCCGCGGCATTCTCGTTGTAATAGTAGCCGTTCGCCTGCATCAAGGCATACTGGCTTTCCAGCGTCACCTTGACCGACGTGAACGCGCCCAAATCGGTAGTCACTTCCCATTCAAACGAGGTCCCTGTCGGGTCAAGGACTTCATCCAGTTCCATCAACTTGATTGTTGAGCCACTCACAAAGGGGCCCTTCTCGGCAACACCGGTAAAGGTCTTCTTCGAGATGGCGACATTTTTCACCTCGTCGCCAGCACCATGCACGCTGGAACTTGATTCGGGAATACTGCTCGAAATCGGCTTTGCAGAACTGCTGGACTTATTTTCGGTAGAGGAAGATCCGTTCGATGAAGAGGAATCCCCCTTAGAAGAAGACGAACCGTCCTTTGATGCCGAGGAACCATCCTTATTCGACGCCGAGGAACCATCCTTGGAATTGGAAGATTTGTCCTTGGAAGCGGAAGAGCTGCCCTTTGAACCCGACGAAGAACCGTCCTTGGAAGAAGACGAACTGTTTTTGGAAGCGGAGGAACCTTTCTTTGAAGAGGATGATTTCGGAGTCTCGGTTTCCTTCCAATCTTTGTCTTTGCACTTGTAATACGCCTCGTCATCTTCGACGAAAATGACATCGCCTTCCCTGTCCGAGGTGCATTTGCCCAAGTCGTATATCGATTCTACGCTGGAGCCGTCTTCCGGAACCGAAGATTCCTCACGCAGGGGTTCAGATGATGAGTCGCCTCCACAAGCGTTAAAAATCAACGCGGAGCAGAACAACGCCGTAACCGAAAAACTCTTTTTCACATTCATCCTCACTAAAAATCTATGCGATTGCCTTTGAGATCATAACGCAGACCCGCTTTCTTGACATAGAGCGAATGTCCGTCAAACCAGATTCTTCTAGTATCGTCCGCCTTGCGGATGCTTTTTTCCGTCAACAGTAACTGATGCTTTTCCGACGTGGAGTCCTGTACATTAGAAGAATCCTTTTTGGGGTGCTTTTCCGACGTGGAGTCCTGCACATCAGAAGAATCCTTTTTGGGGTGCTCTTCCGACGTGGAGTCCTGCACATCAGAAGAATCCTTTTTGGGGTGCTCTTCCGACGTGGAGTCCTGCACATCAGAAGAATCCTGTTTGGGAAGCTCTTCCGACGTGGAGTCCTGCACATCAGAAGAATCCTGTTTGGGAGGCTCTTCCGACGTAGAGTCCTGCACATCAGAAGAATCCTGTATGTCAACCAGCGGCAATTTCATTGACGCTTCCATAAATTCGGGTTTTAGGCCTTTCTCCAAGGCAACCATACTACCCAACAGATATGCCAGCGCCGCATTCTTGTCAATGGAGACTTCTGCAGTCCGCTGATTTCCACCACGAATGGACCGTGCTACGTACGGACTGAAACCTAGTTCCTCCGCATTTTCCACCTTTTCGGGCCCATTGAGCAACATCCCGTGAACAGCGTCTCTAGAATCAGAAGCTTCCGAAGAAATTCGGTGATACGGCATTACCGAATTCCCTACGATTATATTTTTATAAGTTATATACATTTTCTGTGTCGGATTACAACCAAAGAAATAGTAAAGTACGGTCCAGGCCGCATCCACATATTTTTCCTCTCCAGTCACATAGTAAGCATGCAACAGCCAAATCGCCTGATTGGCCGCAATCCCATTGCTTCCATTTACAAAATCACTCTCGGCAAGCGTTACGCCAATACCCGACTTAGTTCGTTCAACAAGACTATCCGCCTTTTTGACTATGAACGACTTCGCCACGGAGGCAATGTTACCAAACAATTCCGCATGCGTTGCCTTCCCGTAAGTGGCAAGCCCATAAACATTTTGCCAATTGGGAATATCGCTCGACGCCCCATCGACAATATATTTTTTGTCCTTCGTTGTTATGGCAAGTTCCGTCATCGCGAATTGGCGTTCGTCCGAAATAATGCTGTCCGCATACGGTTTCGTCGAAACACCAAAGGGATTATCCTTAAACAAGGCGTCTTGGTGCTCTTCAGCCCATTCAAACGCGACCTTTGCCGCATTCAGGCACGTATCCGCAAACGCTTCATCGTATTCACGATAAACTCGGGATGCCGTCGCCATTATTGCAGCAAAATCATACGACGCTGCGGCACTCTTTCCTATAACAAATCTCGGCAAGGTATCTTGCTCCGGAAGAACATTATATGCAGGGTCTTCAAGCGATGTCACCTTGTGGTACACGCCTCCACTTTTAGACCGCATCCTAAGCAACCAGCGCAACTCATACCAGACTTCGTTTAAAATTTGAGGCCAGTCCAATTTTACTCGATCATAAATTTTCCTCCAATAAAACAAGCCCCAATCAAGTTCCTTTAAATACTCCGGATAGTGTTCATACAGGCTAAGAAGGGTATAAACGGTTATACCCGCATTTACAACATATTTGCCATAGTCAGCACCATCGTACCACCCTTCCGAGGCCGCAATCGTACCGCTTTCTCCAAGCGACGCATGCAAAACAACCGGATTATCAAGATGTGCTTCTTGCCTAAACACACCATTACCCATAATTTCACTTGAAGCACGTTGGACATAGAAGAATGCCAACGACGTCATTAAAAGAGTATCCAAGGGGGCTGCGCCTATTGTCACAGAACGGGATCCCCTTTCCAAAAGCGACGAACCTTGCCATACCGTATATCTACCCGGAGTCTTCAGTTCGGAGAAGTCTATAATCTGAAGGGAATCTCCACTAAGCGAATCGTACACAGGTTTCGCAGGAGTCACTCCAAAAACCGAATCTCCCGACGTATTCTTGAAATACACATCCGCAGAAATCCCTTTTTTAAGCACCATTCTCTTTGGTGCATTTGGAGTGTAACCCAAATAACTGTAAAGCATTTCTGCCTGAGAAGCCCTGGCTACGCTATCGGCGTAGGCAGAATCTCCCGGGCATTCTATCGGGACCATATCCACAACAACCCATGGGATCGCGACCTCCCAAATAGAGTGTCCACCACTTATATAAAAATACATCTCCTCGGTTTTATGATTGGCGGAGCAAAAATCAAACGGCTTGGTTACATAAACATTAGTCATCGATTCCTTTATCACAGCACTCCAAGAAAAGAGATCGTCTCCAACATAATTTTCAAAACCAAAAACAAGACCACGGCTTCTGTCGGTCGTAGCTTTTAAGCGTGGCATCAACCTTGAGCCATGCGGAACCATCACCTTGTATCTCGCCTTAGCATTTTTCGACGGCTCGTCCATAGTAGTACACTTAATAACTATGGCCCAACCCACACTATCGGAATAATGCCGCAACGAAACCTGATAAGAGGAAGCCTTCTTAGAATAAAAATTCCAACCGTCATCAGTAGGCGTTTCGTTAAATCGTCCTGCACCGCCCAACAAATCTACGGTGTCTACGGGAGCGGCACAAATAGTGCTGACCAGCCCGCACAATAGTATTGTTAAAACAAGATAACGCATAAATTCCCCCTGAAGAGTTGGCAATTTAATATAAATATAACCTTTTTTTCACTTATTTCAAAACGTTTTCCTTAGGGATTTTTCCCAAGTGTGAATGACCTCACCATGCCTCCGAAAGCGCCATTTTTAGCCGCCTTTCAGTACATCGGCCCCCTATTTTCTATATTTGCGCCCAGAATTATTCAAGGAGCACAATATGTCCTTCGTACAAGACCTCAAGGAAAAAGTCCTAGCAGGTTACGAAATCAACCGCGAAGAGGCAATCCGCTTGCTGGATGCCGACCTCAAGAAACTCTGCGATGCCGCCAACGAAATCCGCGAAAAGTTCCACGGCAACAATTTTGACTTCTGCTCCATCGTGAACGCGCGCAGCGGGCGCTGCTCCGAAAACTGCAAGTACTGTGCCCAGAGCAGTTACTACCATACCGGCGCCCCCGAATACAAATTGCTCAGCGCCGACGAAATCGTGGCAGACGCGAAGAAGAAAGAAGCCGCAGGCATCCCGCGTTACTCTATCGTCACATCGGGCCGTACGCTTTCGAACCGCGACGTAGAACAGATTAGTGAAGCCATCCGCAGGCTCAAAAAAGAAACCAAGCTTTCCGTGTGCCTTTCGGCTGGGCTCTTGAACAGGGAACAGTTCAACAAACTGAAAGAAGCCGGCCTCACCCGCTTCCACAACAACCTGGAAACTTACCGCAGGCACTTCCCCGACGTATGCACCACGCACACCTACGACGACAAGATTGGCGCTCTCCAGAACGCCCTTGCCGCAGGGCTCGAGATTTGCAGCGGAGGCATCATGGGCCTCGGCGAGACCATGGAAGACCGCATCGACATGTGCCTCGACCTGCGTAAGCTCGGCGTCAAGTCCACTCCGGTGAACGTGCTGAACGCCATCCCAGGCACGCCGTACGAGAACCTCCCGAAGCTCACGAACGACGAGTTCTGCCGCATCGTGGCCATTTACCGATTCATCAATCCGAAGGCGTTCATCCGCCTCGCAGGTGGCCGCGGCGTACTCGGCGACGACGGTAAACGCGCATTCAAGAGCGGCGCCAACGCAGCCATTACCGACGACATGCTCACCACCGCAGGCGTCAACAGTTGCAAGGATTTCGAACTCGTAAAGGGACTCGGATTCAAGCCGCACGGATTTCTGATATAGCAACACGTTCTACAGGCCTGCAAAAGGCCTATATGAAACGCCCTTTTTAAATTTCAAACAAAAGAACGCACTTTTCCCTAAAAAAAGGGATTAAGCGGTATTTGTTTTTGCACCCAAACAAAATATATTGCATAATGTAAAAGATCGTCCTAACAGTTCATCGGAGGATTGTAAAAATGAAAAAGATCCATCTCGGCCTCTTATCCCTCTCCCTGTTCTTCACGGCCTGTTCACTCGACCTCTCCAGCACTGAGGCTGATGGGAAATGGGAAGAAATGAAACTAAGTAAAAAAGAAGTTCACTTCGAACACAAGGGCGGCACCGACACCATTTCTGTCAAGAATTACAGTTCATGGTGGTTCGCTTCTGCATGCAACGGAGAGTGTTCCGATGGCAATCGCATTCTTCCCACCTCCATTGATACAGGAGCTATTGACAACAGGCTCATCAGTGGCGGCTGGTGGAGTGCCGAAGTCCTGAAGGATTCGCCAAACAAAGTTGTCGTTACAGTGAATGGTGCTGAGACATGCCTATCCGAAGACTGTGGCAAAGAAGTTTTCCCGAGAAAGGCAATTATCACCATGACCGCAGGCGATATATTTAACAACTTCGTTATCTATCAGGATTAAAAATCAGCGACTTGCTAGTTTATCTATCATCGCATCGCAGCCTTCGTTCACGTCGTCCCAGGTCGCTTGGAAATCTCCAGTATACCAGGGGTCGGCAACGTCGCGCGATTTTCCGGCCCAATCCATGAGCAACGATACCTTACCGGGCTGGGTTGATTCTTTTTCGTAAATATCGCGAGGCAGTATCCAGCGCAGGTTCCGCAAGTTGTTCCTGTCCATGAGCACGATGTAGTCATAATATTCGTAATCCTGTGCAGTCATTTGGCGGGCATGTTTGCCGCTACAGTCGATACCGTGCGAATTCAGCATGCGCCTTGCCGGCGGGTACACGGGGTTCCCGATTTCCTCTGTACTCGTTGCCGCACTAGCGACCTCAAAGCCTTCAATTCCGGCACTCGCGAGTTTCTGCTTCATGACGAATTCCGCCATGGGGCTGCGGCAGATGTTACCATGACACACAAACAGGATTTTCACTTTTTCCATGGGGGCAAATATAGCCAAACAAGCCTGACGTTTTATTAAATTTAAAGAAAAAGGAGTCCCCTATGAAAAATATGTTTTGGCTTCTGCCCCTTGCCGCGCTTTTGACCCTGATCGCCTGTGACAACGATAGTTCCAATAACAGCGAACCCTCCTTCGAAGTCGTCAACCCAGGCAATGACGGAAACAACGGCGGGAACAACGACGGGAACAAGAACAAGACCGGCGTAGAGCCGGGCTGCAATTTTGTCAAGACGGACAATACTTGGAAATACCTTATGAACGAGAGCTGGGGATACATCGAAGTCTACATCTGGACCGACGAGACCACAGTCAGGCACGAGACCCATGTGAATTCCTTCCACGACGAAGATAGGGACGAGATCCTCACCGACTTGAACCGCGACGAGTTCTACGATCAAATTATGGCGGAATGCCAATTGATGACATCCCAGAATGCGGAATAAAACCTGACCCTTACTTTAATTACATTTCCGCTTAATGGTTCCTTTTTCCAAATCGCTCAGTTGCCTTGTTCTCGCAGGCTTATGCCTGTGGCAAGTCGGCTGTAGTGTGCCCGTGCGTACGGGTTACGACAGGAAAATTGGTGGATACAAGCCCATCCCCACAGCCGAAACCGCAGCGTCAGAGCCTCAAGAGCAAGCGACCCCTGCCAATGGAACCACAGCAGAAAACGCACAAGGACAGAACGTAGCAAGCGCAGATTCCAGCAAGCATGAAAATTCTGCGAGCAGGGTGCGACAAGCGGCGACGCGGAAAGAAGCTGCAAGATCGGCGCAAAAACCAGAACCCCGTGGCAGCCTTGAAAATTACGCCCGCGGATGGATGGGAGCCAAGTACGTTTACGGATCAGCCACCAAGAAAAAGACGGACTGTTCTGGATTCGTGATGCAAGTGTACAAAGGTTACTACAACATAGCGCTTGACCACAGTTCCTCTGCGATGTACAAAGACAGCCGAGGTTCGAAAGTCAGCCGCGGAAGTTTGCGCGAAGGGGACCTCGTATTTTTCGGCAGTTTCTGGAAAATTGACCACGTAGGAATATACTTGAAAGGGGACCGGTTCATCCATGCCAGTACCAGCAAAGGCGTCATCATTTCTCCGATGAGCGACAAGTACTGGAGCCACAAGTACCAAGGCGGACGAAGGTTTAGGTAGGCTCGAGGCTCGGGGCTCGAGCTATGAGCTATGAGGCTTCGAGAGACTGGAGAATAGAGAATAGTGAATAGTGAATAGTGAATAGTGAATAGTGAATAGTGAAAAGAATCACGCACTTCGTGCGTCAATAACAGACGGCGAAGCCGTGATA
>NZ_CAMZCS010000036.1 GCF_947305105.1 uncultured Fibrobacter sp.
TAGCCTCTAGGCCCTAGTCTCTAGCCTCTAAATTCTAAGGGCGGCTTTGCCGCGATTATCTACTCTAGCCCCTACTCTCTAGCCTCTAAATTCTAGGGGCGGCTTCGCCGCGATTATCTACTCTAGCCTCTAGCCCCTACTCTCTAGCCTCTAAATTCTAAGGGCGGCTTCGCCGCAATTATATACTCTAGCCTCTAGGCCCTAGTCTCTAGCCTCTAAATTCTAAGGGCGGCTTTGCCGCGACTATTTACTCTAATCCCTAGCCCCTAGTCTCTAGCCTCTATTCCAAACACTTCCTCTCGTTTGTACTGCTTCACATCTTTGTCTTCTGCTACGGCTTTCTCGCGCAAGAGCATGTTCAATGCCTGCAATATCAAGTTCTGCGTGTGCTTGGGTACGGGCTTTTTGCCGAGCCTCGCCTTCTGCACCATCTTGTGGTTCAAGTTAACAGGAAGTTTCTCTACCAGGGCGTGGTTTGTAGCGCCCAATTCATTCAGGATTTCATCTAGCTTAGTCATGACAAAAAAATAAAAAAGACTCCCGGTGATTAACCGGAAGTCTTGAAATTTCTAAGGAGAATCGAAAGGGAGCGAGTCCCTTCGATTATTCGCTACTACGGAGTGAAGTTCGATTCGCACTTCATACCGTCGTTATCCGGAGTGACGAAGTGCATTTCGATACGGCGGTTCTGTTCGCGGCCGTCAGACGTGTTGTTGTCGTCGACCGGGCAAGTAGAACCAAGACCGATAGCCTTGATACGCTTCTTATCGACACCGAACTTCGTCAAGGTCTTCATCACTTCCTTAGCGCGGTTCTCGGAGAGCTTCTGGTTGGAGGCTTCCCTACCGACGTTATCGGTGTGACCCTGGATGACGATTTCGAGTTCCTTATAGCTTTCGTCTTCGACGAGCTTCTTCGCCACACCCTTCAGGATGTTCTTGGCGTTGGATTCGAGAGTGGCCTTACCAGACTTGAAGGTAACACCGTCAAGCTTTTCGGCAGCCTTCTTCGGACATCCGTGGCCATCGTCACCCGGTTCATCCGGGCAGCGGTCAATACCGGTACAGACATCGGCGAACTGCTTCTGGAGCTTCTTGGTGGACACCCATTCAGAGCAGACACCATCCTTATCCGGGTCCGGATCGTCGTCGAACGGACAACCCTTGTTCCATTCAGGACCAGCTTCGCTCGGGCAGCGGTCACTACCGTGGCAAACATCCTTGAACTGTTCAGTCATGTTCTTTTCAATCACCCACGGAGAGCAGAGGCTGTCGGCATCCGGGTCCGGATTATCCATCGGGCAACCCTGAGCCCATGCCGGGCCCGGTTCGTTCGGGCACTTATCGACATCCTTACAGATGCCTTCGTACTGGTCGAGCATGCCCTTCTCCTTGACCCACGGATCGCAGAGGCTATCCTTGTCGGAGTCCGGGTTGCCGAGCGGGCAGCCATCGTTAGTGGCCGGACCGAATTCGAGCGGGCACTTGTCGAGACCCTTACAGGTCTTGGTGATATACGGATCGTTGAGCGTTGCAGCATTTTCGAAGTAGTAGCCCATTCTCTTCTGGGTCACCCATTCGTCGCAGAGGCCGTCACCGTCGGAGTCCGGATCATCCCACGGACAACCCTTGTTACCAGACGGACCCGCTTCAGCCGGACACATGTCGTAGCCCTTACAAACGTCGGCATACTGATCGAGCTTGTTCTTGTCGGTCACCCACGGAGAGCAGAGGCCATCCTTATCCGGGTCGGCGTTGTCTTCCGGACAACCGTTGTTGCCTTCAGGACCGGCTTCACCCGGGCACTGGTCAATACCCTTACAAATACCCTTGAACTTCTTGAGGAGCTTCTTCTGAGTTACCCAAGCATCGCAGACACCGTCCTTATCCGGGTCCGGATCGTCGAGCGGGCAACCATCGTCGCCTTCGCCGGCTTCGTTCGGGCACTGGTCAACGCCTTCGCAAACATCGGCGAAGTCAGCCAGCAAACCACGTTCAGCAACCCAAGCGTCGCAAACGCCATCTTCGTCAGCATCAGGATTGCCAAGCGGGCAGCCCTGGTTCAAACGGTGACCAAAGTCATCCGGGCACTTGTCGTCCTTGTCAAGGACGCCGTCGCCGTCACGGTCCTGAGCCAGCAGGAAGCCGCTCCAGGTAAGACCGCCGTACACCTTGTATTCCGGGTTGACACGGGCAGTGTATTCAAGAATATGCTTGTTGTTCTCCATGGCAATGACTTTCGTCATCTTGTTCTTGTCGCCAATGAAGTAAGAACCACCGATGTGGATGTCGAGGCCCACCGGCAGGTGGAACACTAACGCACCGGTAAGTTCCTTCATGTCGAAGGAAGTCTTCATCTTGTTGCCCAAACGGTCAGCATAGGTGAAGTCATCCAGCTGGATGTCCCAGTAATATTCAGCAAAGATGGAGAGGAAGTCCATGAAGTAGAATTCGGCAGCGGCGCTCATGAACGGATAGGACAAATATTCGTCATCCATGGAGTAACGGTAACCGCCGTTCACGTGGAACACGAGCGGAACACCGTCGCCCTCGTCGAGCTTGCCGAAGTCGGCAGTGATAGCCATGCCGCCCTTGAGGAAGGTGCTACGAGTACCGTAGGCCTGAGCCTGACCGTTCTTCGTGTTGATATAAGAAGCGTCACGGATCCAGATACCGTCCTTGTCCGTGTTGACTGTGGCAACTTCGACCTGGCCGAACACGGCGATGTCGAACGGCTGGTCATCGGGGAGCGGGAAGCGGGCCTTCAAGTCACCGTGCAGGTTGCCGATGTAGCCGACGTCGGTACTCGGAACGTCGCCAAGCTGTCCGCCGGCAGAATCAGGTTCGCCCTTGTAGCTGTCGTATTTAGAATACCACTCGTTTGTCACGTGGAACTTATCATAGTAAACAGGGAGGCCGATACCCAAGTCAAAATAGTGCCAAACGCCGATACCGATACCGAGCTGGGTGCTGAGAGCGATATAGTCGTCCTTAATCGGACCGCCACGCATTATAGCGAAGTCCTTGTACCCATCACCTTTACCGCGATGGAGTTCCCTCAAGCCTTCGTGGCCATTACCATTAATATGGGAAATATCGTTGGTTGCGTCCATCAAAGCATAAAATGCCAGCTTCGAATGACCCAAAGACTGAGCAGACTGCGTCTTATTGACACCGACAAATCCCGTCTTGTTAATCGTTTGGGGATGCGTAGCGAAAGCAGCCGAAGCAGCCAGCGCCAGAGCAATTCCCATTGCTACTTTTTTCATAGCGTCTCCTTAAGTGTGGGAAAAACCAAGAAAACAGGTTCTCCCGATAAATTGCTAAGCAAAATATAGTCTTTTTATTTTATTTTCTTTTCTTTTTTTTACAAAAAAGGTCTTTTTTCATAGACAAAACTTCCATAAATCAGTCAAAAAGCTCAGGCCGGCACCGCCGGATGCTTGTATAACCCGACTTTCCTATTATAATATGGTCAAGGACGGGAATCTGCAAAACCCGCCCTGCAGCACAGAGAACACGGGTGATTGCCAGGTCCTCGTCACTCGCCTCGGTCGACCCCGACGGGTGGTTATGGGCGAAAATAACCGATACGGCCCGGTCCTTCACCGCCTCCGAAAAAGCCTCCCTAGGGTGGACTGGAGTCTGGTTCACAAGGCCCGTGGTCAGTTCGTTCACATTGATAATCTTGTTTGCCGCATTCAACGAGACGACCACAAGATGTTCCTGCTGCTCGAATTTAAGGAAAGACAGCCTGCCGAGAATGTCTTCTGGCGTGCGAACCGCAATGACTTTGTCGCTCAAGATATAGCGGCTGGACAATTCCAGGCAAGCAAGCACCTGTGTTGACTTCGCGCGGCCAAGCCCGTTGATTTGCCGCAAACTGGAAAGCGAAGGAACACTTGTCGCATTCGAAAGATATTCGGAAATGCGCCTGGAAAGTTCAAAAACATCGCAATCCCGATTTCCGCTACCCAAAATCAGGGCAAGCAATTCTTCTGTCGTAAGTGCCGCAGCACCCAATTTTTCAATTTTTTCACGCGGTTTCAATATTTCTGCATTTTTGCAGGGCAAAAGATCGTGCATAGATTCCCCCTTTAAAAAAATGATCTCGTCTATATAGACGTTCAAAACGCGATTTTTGTCCTCAAAAAATTTTTTTCTTGAAACTTTTCTTTTTTCGTAGCCTGATCCGCCACCATTTCGAATCAAAAGGCTGCAATTCATCAAACTTTCGAACAGCAATTTTTAAAAGCACCAAAACTTCATAGCAAAAACGCAACATTTTCACTTACACAAATTAAAGACGCAAAAGATTTAAGCCAAAAACAATCTATTTTTAAAACACAAAAACTAAAAATCTCGCAAAAGTCAAGCAAAAACAAAGAAATATTCAACAAAAACCAAAAATTCAACCATCAATTTCAAAAAATCAAAAACTTTTTTCATTATTTTCAGAAGAATCCGTTGCCACACGGTAGCACATGTTCTATATTTTCGGCATAAAACAATTTAAAACAACCCGATAAAACAGGAAAAACTATGGCAAATAAGACCTTAAGTGGCGCCGAAGTGATTATCGAATGCCTCAAACGCGAAGGCATCGACACTATTTTCGGCTATCCGGGTGGTTCCGCCATCCCGATGTTCGACGCAATTCTCGATTCCAATATTAAAGTAGTCCTTAGCCGCCACGAACAGGGTGCAACCCACATGGCCGACGGCTATGCTCGCCAGACGGGCAAGGTCGGCGTCGCCCTCGTGACTTCTGGTCCGGGTGCCACCAACACGTTTACCGGCATTTACACAGCCCTCATGGATTCTAGCCCGATCGTGGTGCTCGCCGCCCAGACGACGACCCCGAACCTCGGCAAGGACGCCTTCCAGGAATGCGACACGAGCGGCATGACTTTCGCAGCCGTCAAGCATTCTTACCTGGTGAAGGATTCCAACGACCTCCCGCGCATCATGAAGGAAGCCTTCCACATCGCCCGCAGCGGCCGCCCGGGCCCCGTGCTCATTGACCTTCCTAAGGACGTGACCGCAGGCCCCTGCACCGCACCGTTCACCGACCAGATGGATTTGCCCGGCTACAAGATTCCGACGTACGCCTCTACCGAGAGCGTCGAAAAGGCAGCCGAATACCTCAAGAATTCCAAAAAGCCGCTGTTGCTCGTGGGCCACGGTGCCATGATCAGCGGGGCTTCCCGCCAAGTGAAGGAACTCGCCGAAAAACTGAACGCCCCGGTGTGCTGCACCATGCTCGGCCTCGGCGCCTTCCCCACTGATCACGAGCTTTCGCTCGGCATGCTCGGCATGCACGGCACCGTGTACGCCAACAAGGCCGTGCTCGACTGCGACCTGATTCTCTCCATCGGCAGCCGCTGGGACGACCGCATCACCGGCAAGCTCGAAGTGTTCTGCAAAGACGCCATCAAGATGCACATCGACATCGACCCCGCCGAAGAAGGCAAGGTGCTGCAGCCGGATGTGTTCATGTGCGGCGACGCCAAGCTCGTACTCGAGCAGCTCCTCCCGATGGTGCACAAGCTCGATACCGCTGACTGGGTCAAGACTTGCCAGACTTGGAAGAAACGCTTCCCGCTCACCTACCCCAAGCAGGGTGGACTCCGCATGCAGCACGTGATTGCAACTGCAAGCAAGCTCACCGACGGTAAGGCCATCGTCACGACCGACGTGGGCCAGCACCAGATGTGGGTTGCCCAGTTTTTCCATATAAACTATCCTCGTCAGCTCCACTCCAGTGGCGGCGCAGGCACGATGGGCTTCGGCTTCCCCGCCGCTATCGGTGCCGCATTCGGCAACGAGACCGGTTGGCCGGTGCTCAGTTTCAGCGGTGACGGTGGTTTCCAGATGACCGAAGCGGAACTCGCGACCGCGGCCATCCACAAGCTCCCCATCAAGATTTTCGTGATGGACAACAAGTACCTCGGCATGGTGCGCCAGTGGCAGGAACTCTTCTACGACCACCGCTACTCCAGCGTCGACATGATGGGTAACCCCGACTTCGTGAAGCTCGCCGAAGCCTACGGCATCCCGGGTCTTCGCATCAAGCGCGCGGCCGATGCCGAACGCGTGATCCAGAAGGCGCTCGAATACAAGGACGGCCCAATTCTCATCCACTGCGAATGCGAGAAGGAAGACAACGTGTTCCCGATGATTCCGGCAGGCGCCCCGCTTACCGCCATGCTCACGGAAGCACCGAAGGCCCAGCTCGAAAAACCCACGGGATCGACGTAATAGGAGGACATTACCATGATAAAAGATATCGCTCATTCTATCAGTTTGTTGGTGGCGAACCGCCCGGGCGTGCTCGTGCGTATCGCCCTCGTGTTCTCCCGCCGTGGCTACAACATCGACTCGCTCGTTGTCTCCCCCACGCTCGACCCGAACTTCAGCCGCATGAACATCATCGCTCACGGCAATCCCGAGATCCTGATGCAGATCATCAAGCAACTCGAGAAGCTCGTCGACGTGGTGCAGGCGAAGGACCATACCGGCACGGACGCCGTCGAGAAGGAACTCGCACTCATCAAGGTGCGTTGCACTCCCGACCAGCGTACCGAAATTTTGCAGCTTTGCGACCATTTCCACGCCAATACCGTGGACATGACCGCCACCTCCATGATTATCCAGATTACCGGAAACAGCATGAAGGTCGATACGCTCAAGAGCCTGCTGCAGAAGTTCGAGATTGTCGAGTACATCCGCACAGGCAAAGTCATCATGCTCCGCGGCGAAGACAAGACGTAGCGAGCGCGCAGCGCTCGAGTAGACAGTATGCAGTAGACAGTGGTTAGTAATTAATTCTGTCAATTGTAGATCTGAGCTACAAACTCGTATCATATAGAGAGGCTAGGGTTGTGCCCTGGCCTCTTTGTTGTTGTTTTTCTCAACACTTTTTGGGGCTTTTACTCTTTTTTTATAGCGAAATTTCGTAAAAACATTTATTTTACATATATATCGGGGGTTGCGATGAAAATCGAAAAAAGAAAGGTTACCGAAGCAAAGCCGCTTTCCGTTGCGGCCAAGAGCGCCATGGGCGTGATGCTCGGAGTGACAACCGCGGCAACGTTCATCGCCTGCGGAGGCCCCGTGGGAGAAGTGTCTGACGCAATCGACGAAAACAGTTCTTCTTCCAACGAAATTCAGACGCCGAAAAGCGATAGTTCCTCTCCCGAATCATCAAACCAGGCGGAAACGCAACAAAGCAGTTCCGAACAATCTGAAGCGCAGCAGAATAGCGCCGAGCAAACGGGCGCACAGCAAAGCGGCCAAGAACAGACCGAAACGAAGCAAAGCAGCTCCAGCCAGGTGGTCGTCGACATTCCCCTGAGCCACGAACCCATCAGCAGTTCGGTCATGGAAGCGCTATCGGCTGCCGCGGAATCCAGCAGTTCTGATGCAGCATCAGAAAGTTCCGCAGTTGAATCCACCAGTTCATCAAGCAGCCCACAAACCTCAAGCTCTTCAGCAAACAATGAATGTATAAAAGCCCCTGGAAGCGATCTAATTTTATGTCCGGGCACGTCATCATCCCATACACCAGGCATGATGAGCATGGTCACCACCTTCGAGAAGACGGATATAGAAGTTTAAGGCGAAGGGAAACAAAATGAATATTGAAAAAAGAAAGGTTACCGAAGCAAAGCCGCTTTCCGTTGCGGCGAAGAGCGCACTAGCTGCAACGCTCGGTCTCACCGTCGCCTCCACGTTCATTGCATGCATGGGTGGCTGCATTGACGATACACCGACCTCAATTCCGGACGATCCCCAACCTGCTCCAAGCAGCACCACGCCAAACGACGAGGCAACACCCGAGTCATCCAGCGCGACGGAAACCCTGCAAAGCAGTTCCGAACAGACGCCTGCGCAGCAGAATAGCGCCGAGCAAACGGGCGCACAGCAAAGCGGCCAAGAACAGACCGAAACGAAGCAAAGCAGCTCCAGCCAGGTGGTCGTCGACATTCCCCTGAGCCACGAACCCATCAGCAGTTCGGTCATGGAAGCGCTATCGGCTGCCGCGGAATCCAGCAGTTCGTCAACCCCTCCGACAAACTCTTCCTCAAGCCATATCAAATTCGGAGACGGCCCCGAAACGGACACAACATGCCCGCCAATGTTTCCTTCAACCGACCCCTGCAAATGCGTTCCGGACGGCACCACTGTAGAATACCAAACTGAATTCGGCGTTCAATTAATCACATGCCCCCAACCAAATTCAAGCCAAAATATGGACGGATTCTCGTTCAGCATGGTCACCACCTTCGAGAGGACTGACGTGGAAGCTTAAAGGTGATTCCCACTCCATTCGACAAGCTCAAAGCATCACGGAAACGCGGAGATAGAGGAAAAAAAATGAAAATCGAGAAAAAGAAAGTCAAGGACAGCACAATCGTTTCGTTCGCCAAAAAGAGCGCCATCGCCACCGTTCTCGGCATGGCAGCGGTATTTTCGTTGAACGCCTGCGACGACAGCTCCTCGGCATCTGACAACAACTCGAACCAGACAACCGGCCCGGAATCTAGCGACGCCACAGCTCCCACCAGCAGCATCGACGAGGCCTCTCCCGCAAGCAGCGAAAGCGTCTCCGATGCAACGAGCCAAGAAAAAGCGCCTGCCAGTTCGAGCCAGGAGCAAGCGTCCGAGACATCCAGCCAGCAGCAATCCCAAGCAAGCAGTTCCAGCCAAGTGGTCGTCGACATTCCCCTGAGCCACGAATCGATTAGCAGTTCGGTCATGGAAGCGCTATCGGCAGCCGCAGAGGCAAACAGTTCCTCCGCAGCCCCTACCCCAGCTAGCACAGCCAACTCGACAACAAGTTCCTCGGCCGACCCAGCCAGTTCCGCAGCCGGTCCGGAATCTTCAAGCGAAACCGTACAACCGGAATCTTCGAGCGAATCCGTCAACCCAGCAAGTTCGTCCAGCCAACCCTCCATCTGGGACATCTACGACGCGTGCGAAGGACTTCCTAGAGGCTCTTCCGTAGACATTGGCAGCCAAGTGTACCTCTGCCCCGATGGCATCGGCGGAGGGATGGGCAGCATGGTCACCACCTTTGAACGCGACGACATCGAGACCTAGAGAAATTCCTAAAAGACCGCAGGAAAAGAAAATGAAAATCGAAAAGAAAAAAATCTCAGGAATCAAATCCATTTCATTGGCGGCCAGGAGCGCCATCGCAGCGACACTCGGCATGGCAGGAGCCTTGACGCTGAACGCCTGCGACGACAGTACCTCGGCCAATTCCGACCCGGCACCGAAATCATCTTCCGAAGACCCCCAGCCAACTTCGGTCAACAACGAGACCGAAGGCGATTCGGCCACAGAATCTTCGAGCACGGCGCAAACGGAACAGAGCAGTTCCAGCAGCGGTGTCGAAATTCCCCTGAGTCACACGCCCATCAGCAGCGAGGTCATGGAAGCCCTTTCTTCCATTGCAGAAGCAAACAGTTCTTCCGCAGGACCCGCAAGCGCTGCTGGCCCAGACAGTTCCGCTACCGCCCCTGAAGCCACGTCTGCAGCAGATCCTGCAAGCGCAACCTCCGCGGCCGATTCTACAAGCGATGCCGCCCAGTCATCCTGTTCCGCCGACGCTCCGGCAAGTTCCGACGGTGGGCCCGCATCCGCAAGCGATCCAGCATCCAGTTCCTCGCACAATCCCTGGGGCAGTTCAAACGACTGGGGGACAACGCCCCAGACAGGCTCCTCTTTCCACATCTGCGACGACGTCATCAATTGCAGCGGGGGCGCAAGCATGGTCACCACCTTCGAGCGTGACGACATCGAGGCATGAACCTAATCCTCAGCCTTACAGAGCAGTGCAACCTGCGCTGCACCTACTGCTATTACAAAGAGACGCAGGCCGCACGACATGCGGTCATGGACAACGCGACCCTTGAGCAGGCCATCCGCATCGGCCTCGAGCGCACACACGCCTTCGGGCAAAACCTCCTGATAGTCTCTTTTTTCGGTGGGGAGCCGCTCCTGCGCAGAGACGCAATCTACCACGCCGTAGGGTTTGCCAAGGCTCTTGTGGCCGAAGCCATCGACAAGGGAACCGTCGGCAAGGACTTCCATCTGGAATTCACGATAAATACGAACGGCACCCTATTCGATGATGAATTCTTCGACTTATGCGAAAGAGAGAAATTCACCATCTTTCTCTCGCTCGACGGCCCCGAGCACCACCAGAACATCGCGCGCCGCACAGTCAACAATACCGGCAGTTTCGGAGCCATCGAAAAGAACATCCCGCGATTTGTGGAACTCAAGGCGACCGCGCTCAGCACCATCACGCGAGCACACATCGACACCGTTGCCGAGAGCATCAAGTGGCTACATTCGCAAGGATTCCGGAGCATGACGACCAGCGTGGATTTCGACGGGAAATGGACCGGCGAAGACTTCGAACGGCTCGCCCAGCAATACCGAGAAATGGCCCAGTACTGGATCGAATGCCGCAAGAACGGTGACCGATTCTACCTCGGCACAATCCAAGACAAAGTAAAACTATTGCTTTCCGGAAAAAGATACAGGAACTACTCCTGCCATGTTTACAGCGGCAACCTCGGCATCGCGACCAACGGGAACATATACCCCTGCTCCCGCTTTATCACCTCCAGGGAAAACGCGCCCTACAAACAGGGCAACGTCTTTACTGGGTTCGACGAAATTGCCTGCGCCGAACTGCACGCCTTCCTAGAACGCGACAAGCAGGAATGCGAAGGCTGCGACATCCGGCACCGTTGCAGCATGCACGAATGCTCCTGCACCTCGTTCTATACTACCGGACATATTGATGGAGTCTCGGCAGAAGTCTGCACGCACGAGCGCATGGTCGCCGAAATCTGCGACAACATGATAGACAAAGCCCTAGCCTGAAAACCGCAAGGGCCCGGCATTACCGCCAGGCCCTTGAGTCAAAAATACCCGGATCGCGATTCGAACGCGAGTTTGATCCTTAGGAGGGACCCGTTCTATCCAACTGAACTATCCAGGCAATTATAGTTGCTGCGCAAATATAGCAAAAATCAAGCAGGCAAAAATCCTAGTCGTCGACAATTTCTTCGCCGGTATCGGGATCCATCCGCTCGGCCCCCTTCCCTCTGCGAATGTTCTCCATAAGGAAATGGATACCCTTTAAACGACCGTTGCACTTTTCGATGCAGTTGTCGTAAAAGCCCCGCGTCTTCCAGTCCCACTCAGGGACATGTTCCGAGGCATAGAGGAAATGCTCCACGCAAATGGAGAGCTGTTCGGCCTCATGCTTGAGGTCTTCCATTTTCGACTTGGTAAAGAATTCAGCCATCTACGCCACTAGTACGGATGGTCGCAGTCGATTTCCTCGGTGCCCTGCACACCGTTGGCACATTCCACCAGACCCTGAAGTTCGCCGTTCTTGTAGGTTCCCCAGCGATACTTCTGCTTGCCCTGCATTTCGGCACGGCAGATGCGGTTGCTGCGGCCCTGTTCGGTCCCGTCGATAGCGTTCAGAGGAATCCAGTCGTAGCACTTCTCGGTCACCTTGAACTCGATTTTCTTGCCGTCAACCTTGCCGTTGCGGTAGTTCGAGAAGAAGTACCCGAAATCGTTCGGTCCATTCAGCTGCCCGTTCTTGTAGTTAATCGAAGTCGTCTTCTTGTCGAACGGATAAAGGATGGTAATACGGCCTTCCAGCGAATTGTTGCGGAACGGAATCTTGGCCATGAGCATGCCCTTGTCGGAGAACATGTTCACAGTGCCGTTAATCTTGCCGCTCCTGTAAGGGACTTCGAGATGCTTGAAGTAGTAGTCCTTGCCGCCCCTGGACTGCACGTCGGACTCCTTGCCGGCGTTGTCGATGGCACCATAGCGGTAGAACTTGGCAATTCCTTCCCTGTTACCGTGCCTGTACTCAGCAGACCAGAGCACCTTGCCATATTCGGGGCCCTGCCTATCCGGGTAACGAGGATCGTTTCCGTAATTCGTCGCCGTCCCGTGGAACCTACCTGCGGTGTCCACAGACATCACGTTTTCTACGTAACCGTTGGTGAGGAACCCGGTCCACACGTTTCCGTCCTTGCAGCGGACATCGCTATAATCGGTAAAACGGCCAATGGCATCGGGCACGAGACCATGGGGCACGCCGGAAATGCTGAACACACCCTTGACGCCGTTTTCGCCCCAGTCGGCCAGTTTCGGGGCATCGGGACGTTCATGATACTGGAAAAAGCACGGAATCGAAGCCGCACGAGAAAGGCGTTCTGTGAAATACTTGCCGAAATCGGTCAGGCTGCCGTCGTCCGGGAACTTTTGCGCGATGACCTTGTTGAGCTTTTCGCCCTCGGCAAAAAGAGCAAGGCTGAAGGCGCTGCCGTTCAGGTAGTTCACGCACTGGTCCAAGTTGTTGTCGAATTCGCCACTTCCGTTAGTCTCGCAAGACTTGCTGCGGCATCCGTAAAGTTCAAACTTGGGTTCGTCCCAGACCTTGATAATCTTCGGGGAGCCGTCACCTTCGCGCCAACCGAAGCCGCCCTTCTCGCGGACCGTGTAGCAACCACAAAGCCACGTAGAACCGGCAAACTTCTTAGGCTCGATTTTCATGCGAATCTGTTCACCAAGGTCTATTCGGTTGATATTTTCCATCCAGCAGTCAAAATACTGGAACTGGTTATCTTGAGCCACGGCAACAGTGGAAACAGCCAAACACAAAGGCAAAATTGCTTTTATAAGTATATTATTCATCTTATGGAAATATAATCATTAAAAAGCAAGTGAGCAACATCACGCAGGCTTCCGTAACTATTTTATAACTATTTTACGACCAAAACACCGGAAATCACGGCCGGTCAAGAACTTGCATACGGGAAACCGCCTCCTTGAATTGCTCTGGAGGCGCCAGCAGCGATACCACCACCCAGCCATCCTCGTCGAAATCGAAGAAGAATCCCGGCTGCACAAGCACGTGTTTTTCCCGAAGCAAACGGAGCGTCAATTCCTCGTCGTCTTCGCCCAGGCGGATAACCGCATACCAACCGCCCAAAACCTCGGGGCAGTACTTTGCCGGGAAGGCTTCACGGAGGGTTTTCCAGTTGGCAAGTAAACGTTCCTTGACGCGGGCTTCGTAAACGGCAGAATTTGCAAGTAAAGGGCGAGCCAAAGCCTGCGCAGGTGCAGATACACTCAAGTAGGCATCTTCCACGAACTCAAGGGCAGCCCGGATGGGCTCAAACTGGTCACGCGGGGCGTAGAAAGCCATCCAGCCAAGCTTGAGCTGCGGGGAACCCACAGTTTTGCTCAGGCCGTTCAACCAGAAAATCGGGCACTTAGGACCGTTGTCACACGAGTTTTCCCTCGCAGAATTGTCATTGCGAGATTGCTTCGTCGCTTCGTTCCTCGCAATGACATTTTTATTAAAAACATACTGCCAGGTTCGCGAGACTTTGTCGGAGAAAGCATAATCACCAAAGACTTCGTCCACCACGAGAATCAAGTGGTTCTCTTCGCAGAAGCGGACAGCCTCGTTCCATTCCTCGCGCGAGATGCAGTGGCCCGTCGGGTTATGCGGCGAGACAAGCAACAGGATTTTCGCCCTTTCCGGCGCAGCAAGTAGGCTGTCGGAATCCAGGACAAAGCGGAAAGTTGATTTTGCGTTCACTTCGGCAGGCTCAGTGAACTTTGTAAGGCCCCTGAGCTTAGTCGAAGGGCCGTTCTCTCGTCTAAGCTTCAAAAAATACGGTGCGCATTCCAAATGCTCCAGCTGCGCGAGGGTATCGAGCAGCGGGTAGCCCGGCATCGGCGTCAAAATCACATCGCCTGGGTCGCAGAACGCCTTGAACAAGATAGAATAGGCTTCGCTCGTACTCGCCGTGAGGATAATCTGTCCGGCGTCGAAGTTTCCGCCGCGTGCGCGGTAGTATTCCACCACCGCCTCGCGCGCAGACTTCCAGCCCGCCGCATCCGGATTCCAACAACCGAAAGATTCGCGACCTTCATCCACAGCAGCATTCAAGTCAATCGGCAAACCCGCCTTCACCGGGCTGCTTACCGTCATGTCAATAAACGGGAGCGTATTGGCACCGGCGCATTCCGCAAGCACATCGGCCTTCGCACGTTCCAGTTCGGCAAAGAACGGAGACGGGGACAAATCTTTTGGCAGGCGGGAAGAGAGCATAATTCAAACGAAAGATGTTTGCACAAAGATATTAAAAACTCCGAATATTGACATCCGAACTCAAAACTTTCCTTTTACTATGTCACGATATCCATCAAATCGTAGTACATGAGGCGCGTATGCGGATCGTTGTCCTCGACGTTCATGAATCGGAAACCGTTCTTCTCGTAGAACGGTACGGCATCCAAGTAGGCATCAACAGTCAGGAAACGGCAACCAGTCTTATTTTCAATAACAAACATGGACTTGATGATATTCAACAAAATCGTTCCAAGCCGTTGCCCCTTCGCGTCAGAAGCAACCCCTAAACGGCACAGTTTGACCGCAGGATAGCTTTTCAATCGTTTCTCATTTGGAAGCCCTCGCTTCTTGCGGAAGTGATTGAACTCAGTTTTGTCTTTGAAATCGGTTATCGCCACCTTGTCGTTTGCAAGACTGCAGTAAGCCAAGACCTTACCAGGACTTGAAACATCTACGCACGCGTAGCTTACTGAAAGCAAGTGTTTTTGAAATGCGGACGCTCGATGAAGGATAAAATCATCCAAATCGGCATCACCACAACTGAAATTCTTCACGACGTTACTCGGTTCCAACCGAATAAAACTATAATTGGAGTTATCTACACATTGTCGAACCACGGGTCGATACCTCCGTTAGCAGCTTCACGGGCTCGCTTCTCGGCCATGCCACGCTCGTAAGCCTTTTTAAAAAATTCGTAATCCCGCAGGCGCTGGGCACGAACTTCCGGAGGTTCCGGGTGCCGCTCTTCCATACGGGCTAAAAACCGACGAGCATCCTCGCCGTACAAAATCGGGGTCTCTCGAATTTCGCGAGCCATGTTTCCTCTTTTGCTATGTCCATAAAAGAATGCTGGCAAAACGCCAAGCGGCAACCGTTCGGTTACATGATTTAAATATATAAAAAACTACTTAATTCTATCACCGCAAAATTCCTGGCGACCACATTTTTTGCAGTGCGAGCCCATCCAAAGCGTATCAAACTGTTCAATAGCAGACTCAACAATTGCCGGATCGTTTGTGAGGATGCCCGCCTCGAAGTTACGTCGTAAGGAACTCTTCATGCCAATCCCCGCGCCAGTGAGGTTCGCCGACCCGATATATGCCGTTTCCAAATCGAAAATCATCATCTTGAAATGAACGCGCGGGCACATCACACGTTCCAAATCTGTAGCAAGAATCTTATACCGGTCAAAATCCTCGCGGAAGTTTGGCCCAGGCTCCTTCGCATGAATCAAACGTACAGCCACTCCACGTTTCAGGAGTCCAGCGATTTGTCCTAACAGAGGAATCGAGTCGCCATTCTGCTTCACGTAGACATCCTTGATATCAGCAGTACCAATCCACAGCGTATTACGGACCTTCGCAATGCGCGAGATGACTTCGGAGTAATGTTCCTCGTTCTGGATGTATTTTGTGAATGTGGGCATAAAAGAAAATATAGAATAGACACACGACAACTATTGTCGCAGACTTTTTATATATTAGTAAAAAATGGAGTATTTATGGCAGAATTGAATCGCGGCGAGCGGATGGTGCAAATTTTTTTATCTCAATTTATACCATGCAATATAAAAGAAACGCACGACAATTAATGTCGTGCGAGTGGGAAAATACAGAACTCATACTCAATTAGGTTTTCAGTACATTCTTTCGAAGATTTTCAAGAAAATTCCGACATTGATTTTGCATAAGTTCATTAAAATTGACATCTTTACTATTTTGGGGAATTTTCAAAAAAACGACAGAGAAAGAAATTTTTCGTCCTTGTTGAATGATTACATCAGAAATCAGCCCTTGGCTTTTATCCAAATTATTCTCATCCCATTTCTGTTCTGAAATTGGATAAATAAAGCCACAACCGCACAATTCAGCATCATTCCCATATTGCCCAATATATGTATGCAACTGAAAAAGGTCGTCTCTTTTTACGCCATATTTAAAGTCATAAGTTTTATACTTCACATCAAACAAATAAAGCTTCCCATCACATTCAAAAACAATATCTGGTTCTAATTTGCGCATATAGCTGTTAAAAGTTCCTGACGGAATTTTATAAACATGTTCATATTTGCTATGCAAAAGGAGACCTTCTCGTTTTAACAGTTTTCTTATAAAATATTCAAAAAGCATTGAAACATCAAAGAAGAACGCGCTTGCATCATTTTTAGAATCAAAATTCGAATCTTGTCGTCGTAATATTTTTTTTGACAAATCAATCAACCGATTGTAATCATTATAATACGGATTTCTAAAATTTGGAACATTTAATAGTTCTTGAACACTCTTCTTATTTCCCTGATTTGCAACTAAAAAAGCACTATATATATTTCTTATTCGTTGGCAAAAAGAATACTTCTTTATTAATTCATAAGCCTTAATAAAGAGCGAAGTCGCGTCATTCATAAAGCTCTGTTCTCGATAAGAACACAAATATTTATCGGAAAGATTGTTTTGGAAATAATCAATCACATCTATTCTGCCTCGCACACGAGATATTTTCTCATTTTTTGAAACATATGTTTTGGGCAATCCCAAGCGATATGATTTTTTAAACTGAGTACTCCAAATATACGCAAGAAGCCATTCATAGCCTTCTTCGTTAGTAGTTTCGCCACCAATATCATGCAATTCAAGAAAACCATCCGAATCAGCAATGATATAGCGCAAAAACGCATCACCAAATCGAGAACCAATTTTTAAAGAATAATCACCACATTTTACAAAACCAATAACATTTCCCGTATTGAGGATAAAATTTCTTGCATTCATTCCTTTTACATCAAAAAAATTGTCATCAGTGTTATGTTCATATTCTTCATCATTAATCAGAATCAGACAATTTTCTTTATCTCTTATTTTTTTTGCAATTTCACGAGAAACGTCATTAAGAAAAAACCATATTCCATCTTCATCATTCCATGGTCCTTTTCGTTCCCTCCACCTACGGCTTTTTAAGATTAAAGGCTCTCCTATGCGACAATTGCTAACAACACCTTGTTCAATAACATAAGACTGATTATCAACAAGAGTTCCATTTTTTATAATGTTATATAGCCATTCTTCCATTTACAAACCAAACGCCTTCCCAAACGAACTTATAAGCTCATTTTCTTTTCCAGACCCTCGCAAATATTCTTGCAAAAGAGGCTTTACAAAATCATCCCAAATGAGTTTTCTTACTTCGGCAAGCGCAAGACTATTAGGATACTTTAGATTCATTAAATAGGCATGACCAATCTGATAATCTGATCCCAACAGAGGTTCATTTACAATTTTTTGATTAAGCATTTCAAGATTATCCGACAAAGAAGTCCAAGCCTTATTTTTCTCAAAAAGATGGTATTTTAAAACACCCATATCAGGAAGAACTTCTTCCCAACGGAATCTACGACGAAGTGCAAAATCAAAACTTTCAACACTTCGATCAATTGTATTCATTGTTCCAATTAAATACACATTATTGGGAATAAAGAATTGATACCCTGAACCAATTTTTATCATACCCGTTTTATCGTCATTTAGTTTTGAATATTGTGTTTTTACACATCCCTTAACACCTCGATATTCCAAACAGAACATAAGTTCACCGAAAACACGAGACAATTCGGCTCTATTTATTTCATCAATTATAAAGAAATATGGGGGAACAACTTCAGACACAAGCTTACTCTTATCAGATATATTAAAAATATATGACCAATAGTCATTTTTCAGTTCTTCTTTCCGTTTTTCTAGTTCACCAATTGTAATTTTCTCCCATACTTTCTTTGGAACTGTTTCATCATCTGGTAGATTGTAGTAATCTATTTCCCATCGACCAGCATTCTTGCAAAATTCCTTAAACACACCATTCTGCAAAATTAGCAGCGAAGTACCTTCTGTTTTACCAGGAACCGGGCGTAATCCTTCAATAAAATCTTCATAACAAAATGACGGATGAAATTGGATTAATTCAAAGCAATCTTCATATTTAAAAGCGTTTTTTAAATCGTATTCATCCTTCCAAATATCAAATAATAAAGAAGTTTGTTGCCGCGTCTGACGTGTTTTTCCTGTTCCTGGAGGACCATATTTAACAATTTGTTTTTTTAAACTAAATGGATTATACATATTCTCGTACAGGTTCCAAACGAATTGACTCAAATAAAACTCATCCGTTTTTTTAGAGTTTAAATCATCCTTAAATTCCTCTTTAATAAAATTCATTAGAAATTTATTTTTCGAAAACCAATCTTGAGGTTGTTCCGACGAATAGTTAATTATTTCCTCATGTACCAACCAATAAAAAACTTGGTTAAATTTACTAGAATCTGCAGCCGTAGAAACATCAAGCGTACATGCAGCAACCGTTCTATTTATAAGAACTGGATTGTTTGACATTCCTTGATTTTGCCAAGTTTCTTCAAATTTTTTATAAGTGTCAATATTTGGATTCAACATAAGATTTTCCAAAGCATCAAGGAAATCTTTATTTTGAATAAAAATTTCAAAATTTTCTTTACTTAAAACAGATCGCCCTCTAGAAGCAATCCCATTGCTTTTTTCATAAAGTAATCTTTCTAAAAAATTTCTATCTCCGACAGCCGATAAGTGCTGACCATTGTTTATTTCAGTTCGACGTTTTTGAACTTGGTCATAAAATTCTTTATAAGCATCATGCCAACCACGATGCTCATGAATTCGATTTTCCATCAAATACTTATAGAGATTTTTCAACCTATTAGACATATTTTATTCCTTATTGTTAACAATATCAAACCTGACTACTTCACCACGAGCGCCAATATGGCGGCAATCAGTCCGCCGAGCAACAGAGCAGCGATTACCACAGCGATAATCAAAAACCACTTGGCATATTTCAGGATTTTCACCATGGCGGAATTCTGGTCTTTCGCAAACTGCTGAATGGCGTTCATCGTAGCAGTCACAAGAAATCCAAAGTCGTCAATCCAGCCGACCACCGGGATGGCATCTGGAGCCAAATCAATCGGCGACAACGTGTAGAGAACCGACACAATAAGCAAGAAAACAGCGAGGCCCTTTTGGAAATTTGAGGCACCATTCATTTCAATAACTTCCGGGTCCTTAGTCATTTTTTATCCTTTTTAAAGTTCACCTATAGGAATATATCCAAATATTTATCAACAGACGTCAAAAATCGTTTTTTTTAAAAAAAAATTGTGAACAGGTGCAAAATTTAGGCAAAAAGAACGTTTTCTCAAACTAACCGGCTCTTAATATAACCTAAGCCTACGACAAATATTGTCGCAGGCTCAAATTTCTCTCAATTAGACAAAACTATGTCACGACATCCATCAAATCGGAATACAAGACTCCTAACCACCAACCACTAACCACTGTTTACTATTTAGGCTCGGAGAGTACTGCAGAGCGTAGCGGCCTCATCCCTGCTTCTGTTTACTTCTTCCGGCGAATGAGCCCTGCCAGCACAATGGAGATAATGATTCCCGCGGGGAGCACGACGGCAATCGTCAGGAGGATTAATTTCTGGAAGTCGGAAAGGCCCTTGAGCGACTGCTTGAAGTTCTTGAGTTTCGCCTTCAGGCCCTTTTGTGCGCCAACATCGCCAGCGGCTTCGGCATCGGCTTCACCGGCCAAGTCTTCGGAACCGGCGAACGCCTCCATTTTCGGAATCATTGCAAACAACTTAGACGCCGAATCCTTGATAGGCCCGACAAAACCGTCCGCCTTGGCACGGTATTTGTCGTAGTGTCTCTTGAAAGGGCGCTTGAGTTGTTCGAGCATACGGGCTTCCTTAATTGATTGTCACGGCCCTTCGGCAGGCTCAGGGACCTTAGGGTTTCTTGTACAAGAGGTTCACGCCGCCGAAGAGGGCACGCATGTTCGCCTTGAGGGTATCGCTAGAGACGCCGCGGCCTTCGACCTCGGCACCGTTCGCCTTCAGCACGATGCGGCTGAGGCCACGGCCCGCCCACAGCTTGTCCTTCTCGGGCACGACGAGCTGGCGGTACTTGATGAGTTCGACCGGCATGCCGATTTCGCGCATGAGCATGAGAGCTGCCTCGATGGGGCCTTCGGCCGTCACGGACTTCACCAGCGTCTCGCCATCCTTCTTGAAGTGGAAGATAAAGCGGTTCTCGTCGGGGATGACCTCGATGTTGTTGAACACCAGGCGTCCGTTCACGTTCACACGTTGTTCGCGGAACACGTCCAGCACGCGCTCGGCAGAGAGTTCGCCTTCCTTCTCACTGCAAGCCTTCAAGATTGGCTGCAGTTCGGCAGCTTCAGCCAAAGACATCTTGTAGCCGAACTTCGTGATAATCTCGTACACGGCGGTACGGCCGCTCTGGCTCGTAAAGCTGAGCGAGTCGTTCTGATGGCGGCCGATGATGGAGTAGTCGATCGGGCGGTAGGCGCCCTTCTTCATGTCCTTCGTCTTGCTTGCGCCATCCTGGTGGATGCCGCTACGGTGCACGATAGCTTCGGCGCCGATCAGCGGGGCACGGCTGTAAATGCTGATGCCGGACCACTGCGAGATGAGAATCGCCGTCTCGTAGATGCGTTCCATGTGGAGTCCGGTATTCACGCCGGAATTGTGCAGTGCGACCGCGACTTCGTAGAAGTTCGTGTTGCCGCAGCGTTCGCCCAGGCCGTTCAACGCGACTTCGAGCTGCGTTGCGCCCACGAAGAAGCTTTCGACCGTGGCGGCCGTCGCCATGCCCAGGTCGTTGTGGCAGTGCACGGAAATCGTGATGTTCTTCGGCAGAGCCTCGTACACCTGCTTGATCTGGTTCACGTACAGCAGCGGGCGGTAGCGTTCCACGGTGTTCGGCAGGTTGATGGTCGTCGCACCGGCTTCGACTACGGCCTTCAGCACGTCAATGACAAAATCCATGTTCTCGAGACAGTCACCGAAGTGCTCGGCGCTGAATTCCACGTCGCCCTTGTCGCCCACGAGAGACTTCGCGAGCGTCACGCACTTGACGGCCTTTTCCTTGACCTGTTCGGGGGTCAGGTGCAGCACGTGCTCCATGGAGAGCGGGCTTGTCGCGAGGAAAGTATGGATACGCGGGTGCGGCGCAAACTGCACGGCTTCCCAGCAGCGCTGGATATCGCTTTCCACGCAGCGGGCCAAACCGGAAACCACGACGCGCTTTGCCACCTCGTCGCCTTCTTCGGCCATCTTCGCGGTGAGCTGCGCCAGTTCCTTGCAAGACTCAAAGTCCATTTCGCTCGAAGCCGGGAAACCGACTTCGGCACCCTGCACGCCGAGTTTCAGCAGTTGCAGGTAAACATCTTTTTTCTGAGCATTGTTCCAGGGCTTCGGGAGCGCCTGGTTGCCGTCACGCAGCGTGACGTCGTAAAAGAAGGGTTGTCTTGCGTTATTCTCGTTCATTTTTTATCTCCTTGCCCGTCCAATAAGGCGGCAAGCTCTTTTTTTGACCTAAAAATAGAAATTTGACCATAAAAAGAAGCCCGCATCCTCATTGGAGCGGGCCTTATGGTTTAAATCCTTGGTTAAAACTCTAAAAACGTCTTGAACCTATAACTTAAAAACCGGCACGCGCCCCAGAAGCGCATCCTAGTAGGTTAATAAGTCGTAGATCCAAAATCTTGTTCATATAGCCAAATCTAACAATCTGCCAAGACTTTGGCAAGTGTCGGCCAAAACACGGAGTATAAACAAAAATCCACTGCCGGGGTGACAGTGGACTTTTGCGGCGCTCGACCCGAGGTCCCTACGCTGCTATTGACAAATGTAATTGAAATTCTCGCGAAAAAGCGCTTAGTCATTGTAATATTTGTTTTTACAAAAAATTTGAGGACGTGTTTTAAAAATTGTTTACACAAGAAAATATTTTTAGCACATGTTCCCCTTATTTTTTACCTTTAAAGCGTGATTCTCCTCGTCGCCGAAAAGCCTTCAGTCGCAAACCAGCACTACCGCCCGATGCTTGAACGCATCGAAGGCGAGAAATTTACGCAGGGTGACGGCTGCCTTATCGGCAAGAACCACTGCATCACCTGGTGCGTGGGCCACCTGATTACGCTTGCACCGCTCGACGCCTACCCCGGCTATGAAGGAGGCTGGCGGCTTTCAAACCTGCCGCTTTTGCCCGAAAAATTCCGCCTGATGGAAATCGAGAGCACAAAAAAACAGCTGAACGTGGTGCGCCAGATGATGGAGCAGGCCGATGTGCTCGTGAACGGCGCGGATGCCGGCCGCGAGGGTAACCTGATTTTCGACCTGGTGCTCGACTACACGCCCGCCTTCAAGCAGAAGCAAATCAAGCGCCTGTGGGTGAACAGCTATGTGGCTAAGGATCTGGACAAGGCCTGGAAGAACCTGGAAGACGCCACGCAGCGCGTGAACCTGAGCTATGCAGCAAGGCTACGCCAACGGGCCGACTGGATGGTGGGCCTCAATGCGACACGTGCCTACACGCTCACGGCAGGTCGCGGGAAGATGATTTCGGTGGGTCGCGTGCAGACGCCGACACTCAACCTAGTCGTGGAACGCGACGCCCTGGTGGAGCAGTTCAAGGAGCTGTACTATTACAGCGTCGTGGGGACGTGGAAAGGCTTTCAAGCACAGCTAGTGAAACCGGAGATTGCTTCGGGGGACACGCCCCCTCGCAATGACAAGTCCGCACAATCCGACAAGAAGAATGTCATTGCGAGTGAGCAAAGCGAGCGAAGCAATCTCAAAGTAGCGGTATTCGAGAAGGAAGCGGAGGCGAACGCGGTCGTGGAGCGCTGCAAGCCGCCCGCACCGGCGACCATCGAAAAAATCGACACGCAGCAGAAGAAGCAGTTCCCGCAGAAGCCCTTCGACCTCACGGAACTGCAGAAAGAAGGCAACAAGCGTTTCAAGTTCAGCGCCCAGCAGGTGTTGGACTGCGCGCAGAACCTCTACGAAAAGAAACTCCTCACCTACCCGCGTACCGACTCGCAATACCTACCCGACACCATGAAGCAGGAGGCCTACGCGCTCGCCCAGAGGCTTGCCAGCCCCGAACAGAAGGGCGTGATGCGCAGCGAAAGCGAGAACTTCGTCTTCATCAACTCAAGCAAGGTCACCGACCACTTCGCCATCATCCCGACCGGAGAAACCCCGAACGGGCTCCCTGAAATGGAGCAGAAGATTTACGATTTGGCGAAGGAACGCTTCGTACAGGCATGGCTGAAGCCGTATGTATGGAGCGAGATGGAGGTGGTATTACAGACGAGAGACGTGGTTCGGCAAGCTCACCAACCGAGACGAGAGACGAGAGATAAGTTCACTGAGCCTGCCGAAGTGAACGACAATTCGGCCCTTCGACAAAGCTCAGGGACCTTTTCATCGGCCTTGGATCTCTTTAGGTTAAAACTAAAGAGGAACGAGGATTTGGGTTTCCGCGCCATCGTCAAAGAGACGAAAGACGAAAGACGAAAGACGAAAGGGAAAAAAGGAGACGCCTCTGGCGATTCCAAGGATGCTAACGCCGAGGGCAAGGGTGACGGTGACGATATCACGAACTTAGTCGAAGCGTTCCCGGAATGGAACGTGGGCGACACCTCCCCCTTCGACAGCGTGGAACTGCAGAAGAAGAAAAAGAGCAAGCCCAAGTACTACACCGAGGCAACACTCCTTGCCGCAATGAAAACCGCCGGCAAGCAAATCGAAAACGAAGAACTCGCCGAAGCCATGAAGGACCGCGGGCTCGGCACTCCGGCCACGCAGGCAGGCATCATCGAAACGCTCAAGAAGCGTGGGTTCATCGAGGCGCAGAAGAATTACCTGGTCAGCACCGCCCGCGGGCGAGAAGTCATCGCGCTCATGGACGAGAAAGTGAAATCGCCCGAGATGACCGGCGAATGGGAGTACAAGCTCTCGCAAGTCGAAAAAGGGACGCTCACCCCGGTGGAGTTCCGCGACGGCATCGTGGAGTACGTGAAGCAGCTCTTTGCGGACCTTCATGCCCGCTATGCCTGCCAGTTCGAGCGCGAAACTGTGACCGAAAAGTTGAATTGCCCCAAATGCGGTGGCGCGCTCGAAGTAGCCCCGTGGGGCTACGTGTGCCCGAACGCCGAATGCGGCTTCAAGTTCGGGCACACCGTGGCAGGCAAGATGCTCGCCCACTCCGAAGTCAAGGCGCTCCTCGCCGGGGAAACCGTCGGTCCGCTTTCCGGTTTCAAGAGCAAGAAGGGCTCCGAATTTTCGGCCAAGCTCACGCTCGACAAAGAATTCAACATCCAGTTCGCCTTTGAGAGCGACGGCAAGTTCCACGGGCAAAAGACGGATTACAAGTGCCCGCTGTGCGGAAGCCTTCTCGAAGAGAACAAGAACGCGATATTCTGTACGGGTTCAGCGCAGTCCGAAGATCCCCGGTCTGCGCCGGGGATGACAAATGGGTGCAATTTCACATTATTCAAGACCATTGCGGGCCATACGCTGACCACCAAAGAAATTGCAGAACTATTCAAGAACGGCCGCACGCCGCTCATCCAGAAATTCAAGAGCAAAAAAGGGACCGAATTCGCAGCCGCCCTCAAGTGGGGCGAAGGTGCCGACAAGGGTCGCACTGTATTCGAGTTCCAGCACAGGGACCTCCCCTGCCCCGTATGCGGTGACCAGCTTCGCTTCCGCAGCGGCACCGTAAACCAGGACGGCACCGAAACATCCCATGCGGCCTACATCTGCATGAACCCGCAATGCGGCTACGGCATCCCGCAGGTGTTCTACCAGCGCAAATTCACCGACGAAGAAGTCGAGGGGCTGCTCAAGAACAAGTTCACGCCCGTTCTCGAGCCGTTCAAGAAGAACGAGACCACCTTCCGCGCAGCGTTGGAACTACGCGAAGACGGCAAGCTAGCCTTCAACAAGCTCACCGTCGAAGTTATCTAAAAATTTTGACAAACTTATCCCAACTCCGTTTTTCATACAAAGCGGAACACCATGCAAAATAACATTATTTTTTAAACAAAGTCTATTTGTATTCACAAATTTACAAACTTTTCATAACATTCTTGTAAGAAAAATGTTATTTAGAAGTCAGTAAATCAACCCCCAACAACATAACCCATAAAAGGAAATGAAAAATGGCTAAAAAGAAAGCTACAAAAGCAAAAATCCTCCCCCTTCCTGCGTTGCTCACTGATTTCGAAGTAACCTGCGGAAACAGGCCCTTCGCCCAAATAACAGCAAAATTCATTAACGCCGCACGGAAAGCCGTATCTTTCAAAATTACCAGAACCGAACTTTCTCTCGCAACCCTTCTTCAGAAGAAACCGGGCAAAATCACTATCAAGGAAAAGAATTCTTCTTTCCTCCCGATAAGCACTATTAGGGATTTCCCGAATGCCGACACGCTCGCCGAATTGAAGGAACTTACCGCAAGCATCAATGGAGACAAAATTGCCGTATTTCCGCTCGCCAAGGAAACAACCATCGTAGAAGTCAAGGACGGCAAGGCTTCCAGATACGACTTCCAGGACTACACTGTCAGCAGTTTCAAGATTTATAGATACACCATCAAAACCAAGAACAAGACTGTATCCAAAGTGGTCTTCTGCACCTATCAGAAGAGAAAGGCTCTCTGTCTTGCCATTAGCCGGACCCGATCCGATTGGAACGACATGACTAGCGACGACGCCTACGCAACAAAGCGCGCATTCGAGTACAACGGAATTGAGACCGATGTTCTTGTGGATGCAACAAAAGCCGACATTCAAACTAAAATTAGGACATTCTTTGGCGACCTCGGTCCCAACGACATTGCCATTGTATGGTCTGCATCGCACGGCAGTGAAGAAGGGCTCAGGCTTGACGGCCCCCAACACAAACTTATCACATACGCAGAGTACCGCGATCTTCTCAATACCATTTCCTGCAAAAAGATTGCGCTCATATTCGCCTGCCATTCTGGAGCAGCCATCGAATCCGCCAAATCGATTTCTGCAGGAGTCACGTTACCCAAGCGTTCAAAAGCAGAAATCACCCGTGCAACAAAAGCTATCAACACACAAATCAAGAACGTATTCTTCCCTGCAGCGACCAAAGCCAAGGCCGGCGCAATGGCCGTCCCGGGATTCTCGGTCGTCTGTTCCTGCAAGGCATCCGAAAATACAGCAGGCAACAGCACCATTAGCCCTGTTGCAGCAAAATGGTGCCTTGGCTTGGGGATTATCTGTTCCAACAACGGCACTGAATTCACCGAAACAAGCCGTTATGCAGACCTGAACGAAAACAAGAAGATTACCGTTCAGGAACTGACAGATTACACCAATACTGCAGAAAAGGAGAACCATTCTACTGCAGTCTGTTACCCTGCGAACGATTCTACAGTCATCGCGATTTACTAATTCGCATTCTTGTAGTTTCTAAAAGTCCCACAGCCTTCCCGCTGCGGGACTTTTTCTGTAAAAATCCTTTTCCCGAAAAGACACTCTAATAATAAATTCGGCTTGACGGTACGATAAAATAATGCTATTGTCTTTTTTATAAAACTAACGCCTTTATAGGAAGCAGCCAATGATTAGCAATTCTAAAATCATGGAGATGGGACGGAAATCGCTTAAGGGATACCGTCTTAAAGCGGCCGGCATAACTGTCATAGGAAACGTGATTGGGCTTGGCATCATCATCGCCATCAGCCTTTTCCTCGCAAGTTTCAAAGAACCCAATGTACTCTCTCTTGAGAATATCCTCATCGACCAGTTATCGAGTATAGTGCATACTGTCATCTTATACTTATTCGGAATAGGCTTTTACGCCTATTTCTATGACATCTACAAGCAACGGGCAACCTCGTTTCGCAGATTATTTGCCGGTTTCAAAAAACTTCCTCGCAACCTAATCGTCCTATTCATCGGCACCCTGGTATTGACCCTGTTTACCACCCTTCCAACGAGTCTATACTTTTTGTACAGCGACCCGGTTCAAACCAGTCCGTATACATTCCTAACATTAGGAATCACCATGTTGGTTGTACTCTGCATTATCTGTTACAAGTTTTTCCCCACCTGGATGGGCCTTATCTACAAGATGGCAATAGACGACACAACCGGCCCCATCGAATTAATCAAGCAGACCTATCGCAAAGTTTCCAAATACAATTTCAAATTTCTCGGTTTCATGGTTCATGTTACGCTTTGGTGCATGCTAGGCGTTCTTACACTGGGAATCGGCTTGCTGTGGATTCTCCCCATTATCGCCACAAGCAGCATCATATTCTTCGACATCATTTTCAATCCCGACGAATATGCCGTTCCTAAAGACCCCGAAACAGTCGTGATTCCCGAGAATTCCACAGAAATCACACCCCCGGAACTGCCGGAAGAATAAGTGGAGGGTCCAAAATTTTTCTAAATTTCCCGCGGATTTTGAAAATACGGCGTAGATACGCCCAAAAAGGATTGAAAAATGAAAGTTTCTTTGAATTGGCTCAGACGTCACGTTGATCTTCCGGAAAATGCGG
>NZ_CAMZCS010000037.1 GCF_947305105.1 uncultured Fibrobacter sp.
CGGCCATGTTCAAGCAAGCTTGACCGCGGCACTCGCCTTACGCATTTGTCCTACTCCCTCACACCTCAAAGCGACCGGAGGTCGCGACCTCATACCTCAAAGCGAGCTTGCGAGCTATACAAGACTTGCCAATTTATTGGCTTAGTCGTTGTTATGCCCTATGGGTAGACCTCAAAGGCACGAAGTGCCGCCCTCACCGCCCCTAATTGACCAGCTTCTTGTCGAGCAGCGGGAATATGCGGTTGAGTTCGACTAAATCGAGAATCTTGTCAAAATCGGCATAGAAGAACTGGATTTCCTCTATGGGCATGCGGATGTCGTAGGTAGCCGAGGGGAAGAGCAGCTTGCGTTCGACGAGCGAGCTCATGGTGCGCATGGTCAGCGTGAACCCGTGCATGGATTTTTTCGCTTCGTCGCAGAGTTGCTTTGTCGTGACTGTGCAAATTCCCCCCGGGCGCGGCGAAGAACTTTCGCGGGCGACCTTCAGGAACGTGGAAAGAATCATCTGGTCTGTCATGGACAGGATGTTCGGCGATACTTTCTTGTTCAGGGCGCGGTACTTGATGGTCTCGTAGAGTATCGTTACGATTTGCAGGCTCGACGTGTTGATTACGTTGTCCTGGACTTTGAGAACCCCGAGTTCTTGTAGGATTTCGAGCAGCTTGTTCGCGTTCTCGACCGATGTCCCTGCAAGCGCCTGGAGCCCCTTGCGCAGGGCTTCGACTTCAAGCTTGTTTGTGTTGGAACGCTTGAGGTTCGAAGAAATAATATACAGGAGTGGCGGGAGCGACTGGATGAGTCCGTTTTTCCGCTTGTTCTCTTCGGCGATATGGAACCGCTTCGACAGGAACTGCAGAATGGCCCCAATCCAGGATGGCTTCTGTTCCAGAGTGTCGTTGAGCGTTTCCCTAGAAATGACGATGAGTTCGCTGGGTTCTGCTGCCCGGAGCGTGTACTGCCTGGGCGCACCCTCGAGTAGGCTGAGTTCGTCGATGATGGAGCCCGGCCCGAAGTTGATATAGCGTTCTCCCGAGCCCAGGTCCTGTGTCTCGGCGACAATCATGCCGCTCTTCACGATAAAGAGGGTATTGGCCTTGTCGCTTTCGAGGCAGACATATTCGCCGGCGGTCACGATCATTACAGTACCCCCCGGATGTTGGTCTCGAACCGGAGTGCGGTCAGGTAATAGTTGATTTTGTCTGGATTCACCCGGAACATTCCCTTGCTCGTTTCGGTACACCAGCCCATCTTCTGTATCCTAATCCATTCGGCCACGTTGATGTCTTTGACTCTTTCGGCAAGGAACGAGAGCCACGACGGGCCATCCATTTCCATGTCCTTGTTTGTCGTGGACAACGTGACAAGCAGTTTTTTCTGCATGATGGAGAGCTTGAAAGGTTCCCAGGAACCGCTTTGCTCGATGGATCTCTGGTAGTCGACGAAAAGCTCCAGCAAGAAGGGGTTTGGCACCATGAGCAAAATCTTTGCACCGTCTTTCTTCAGTTCCAAGAAACGGCGGCGGGCGAGGGCCTTGAGGTCTTCCTGAATATTCTTGTCCTTGACTTTCGTGAGCCAGCCGAATTCGCGGATGATTTCGTCTATGGGAATGTCCGTGAATTCCGGGAGGTTGCTGCAATATGCAGCCAAGCTCATGAGCGAATTGGATGTCGCGGGAGCGTAGAGCGAGGCTTTGAGTTTGCGCGTCTTGCGGGAGAGTGCCCTGATGACGGCCAGGAGCCACACGGGGAGCGTCTTAAGCTCGGATTCCATGCAGTCCTCGTTAATCAAGGTCACCACGGAGTCCTTGGAAGCCTCGATGGTCAGGTGGAAGGGTTCCCGTTCGAGCAGCGATGCCACGCCGACCAAATCGCCGGGGTGCATCTTGAACACCACCTTGCGGTCGCCGTCCGCGGTGTCGATTGCTGTGAGTTCGCCTTCATCCAAAATGATGATGGAGCGCTCGCCGGTCTCGGGGGAATATACAACAAAGCCCGCCTTCACGTGGATCCGCGTGGGCGGGATAATTTGCTGTCGGGAATCCCCCGTAACCATCGGGAAATAACCGCCTTCGAAGTTCAAGCTGGATTAAGCCTGACGTTCGTCGATACGTGCAGCCTTGCCGCGGAGGTTGCGCATGTAGTAGATGCGAGCCTGGCGGACCTTACCGGCGCGTTCGAGTTCGATGGAGTCAATGCGGGGAGAGTTGACCGGGAAGATGCGTTCGACGGCAACGGAGCCGGACATCTTGCGGACAGTGAGAGTCTTGCCGATACCAGAATTCTTCTGCTGGATAACGACACCCTTGAACGGCTGGATACGTTCCTTGGTGCCTTCAATGACCTTGACGTTAACGGTGACAGTGTCGCCGGCGCGGAAATCCGGCATATCGGATTTCACGTTTTCGTTCTGGATTGCTTCGATATTCAGGGACATAGTGTGTACCTCTTTTTATTTGTCGCCAAATTTAGTATTTATTTTCAGTTTTTCAAAGATGTCGGGGCGCCTTTCTTGCGTTCTTTTCAACGATTCTTGGCGTCTCCACTCGGAAATGTTCTTGTGATGGCCCGAAAGCAGCACTTCGGGCACCTTTTTTCCCTCAAATTCCTCGGGTCGGGTGTAGACCGGCCATCCCAGTACGCCTTGGGCGAAGGAGTCTGTCTCGCCACTTTCTTTGTGGCCGAGGGCTCCGTCCACCAGCCGGACGACAGCATCCGTGAGGATCATGGCGGGTAGTTCGCCCCCGCTCACGACGAAATCGCCTATGGAAATCTCCATGTCGACCTCGGACTGCCGGATGCGCTCGTCGATTCCCTTGTAGTGCCCGCAGACGAGCACCAGGTGGTTTTCCTTGGAAAGCTCCTGCGCAATCGCGTGGGTGAGGGGGACCCCGTCGGCCGTAAGGTAGATGACCTTTCCGCCGTCTTCCTTGACTCCCGTGCTACGGATGGCCTTGGCCAGTGGTTCCGGCCGGAGCACCATGCCCGGTTCGCCCCCGTAGGGCACGTCGTCTACTTGCCCGTAGTCGTTGATGGCGAAGTCGCGGAGATAGACGGTGTTGAACTCGAACAGGCCCTTGGCTTGCGCCCGCCCCATAATGGAACTTTTCATGGGCGCAAACATTTCGGGAAAGATGGTGATGCAATCGATAATCATCTTTCCTCCGGGCACAGGGATTTGAGGTAGTCCGCATCGCAGACAATGAACCGGCCCTGCTCGTCGACTTCCTTGACGCAATCGTCTATCCACGGGGCGAGGATGGATTTCTTGCTGAATTCCTGCTGCATGTCCGGGTCGAACTGGATATGGAACGCGTCGACCGTCATGAGTTCCTGCACTTCGAGCACTTCGCCGACTTCGCGCCCGTCTTCCGTCTTGACGCGGAAACCGACAAGGTCGTCGATATAGTATTCGCCTTCGGGTGCGGGAAGCCTTTCCGATTCCGGAATCATCACGTCGGCATTCACCAGGAACTTCGCTGCTTCGGGGGTGTCGATTCCCTTGAACTTCAGCAGCCAGAGATTGCCGGCCTGCCTGGATTCCTCGATTTCGAGGTCCAAAATTTCTCCGTTCGTCTTTTTCACGGCCACGGCCTTGAGGCTCTTGTGGCGCGTGATGTCGTGGGTCAGAGGCATCGCCTTGATATGGCCCTTGACGCCATGCGTGCGCATGAGCTGGCAGACGGTGATGAATTCGGGAGAATCAGACATGATTTAGACGGTCGGTAATTAGATAAAAAAAGTCCCGTGCGGGGGCACAGGACCTTTTCAAAGAGTTGAAGTTATGCTTCGGCAGGAGCTTCGGCCGGGGCTTCAGCGGCAGCGGCTGCGGCGGCAGCAGCTTCAGCAGCAGCGGCTTCCTTGGCGGCCTTTTCGGCTTCGATCTTGGCGAGAGCCTTAGGACCGAGCTTAGCCTTTTTGGCCTTTTCGGCACGCGGAGTAGCGACCTTGCCTTCGATAGAGCGGCCAGCGCGGATTTCGTGGAAGAGTTCCATGATGCCGGCCTTCTTGAGGAGGTTGCGGACGGTGTCAGACGGCTGAGCGCCAGTCTTGAGCCACTTCAGGACCTTTTCCTGATCGAAGCGGATCTCGGGCACCTTGGTGTTCGGGTTGTAGAAACCCACCTGTTCGATAAAGCTATCGTCGCGGGCCTTACGGTTGTCGATAACCACGGCGCGGTAGATGGGGTTGTGACGCTTGCCGAAACGAGCGAGACGGATAACGGTTGCCATTTTAACCTCTTTTGGGTTTTCCCCGAAAAATCGGGGGTGTTGTTCATTTTTGGCCAAATATAGCAATTAAAATCTTGTGCGTAAAGGACGGAATGTAAAATTTTTCCGTTCTTTGTAGATAAACTAATTGGAGAAATGCTGGAAATTGGCGAAATTTAACAGAAAAAGCCGTTTTTTAGAGTGCGGAGACTAGGACGCTTGCGCTAGACGACGCCGGATTTCTTCCATTTTCCACCGCGCCAACGGATATAATTGACGATGGAACGGTAAAATTCGTCGGCGGCCATGCCCAGCCAGATGCCCACGAGACCGAGGTCCAGGACGAAGGCGAGCAGCAGCGCTGTGCCCAGGCCGCAGGTCCACATCATGGAAGACCCCACAATGGCGGGGAACTTTGAATCGCCCGAGGCGCGGAGTGCAGACGTGATGACCATGTTAGCCGCCTTGAAGGGCTGGAGGACCACGTCGCACCAAAGGCAGAGCCTGCCCAGTCTGATGACTTCGGGGTCGGCCGTGTAGAAACTGAGCAACTGCTCCCCGAACAGGGCGACGGCTATCGCTATCAGGAGACCGCTTGCGCTGCCGGCGATGAGGCTCTGGTGTAACCGTCGGTTCGCTTTGGCGAAATCGTGCGCCCCGACAAGGTGCGCGACCAAAATCTGGTTGCCGCTGCTGAGGCCCACGCTGAAGATGACGGCGATCATCGCGAAGTTCGCGCTGAAAATGCGAGCTGTCATGGCCGTGATTCCCAAGTGGACGACGAGGGCGGTGAGCACGACTTGGAAAAGTTGGAAACTGACGGGTTCGACAGCGGCAGGGAACCCGATGCGTATCCAGTCGGGCAGGATGATGCGGGAACGCATGAAGTCGGTGCTGCGGATTTTGTGATGGATTTTGAAATGGTGGACGAGGAAAAGGATTGCCGAGGCGATGAGCCAAGAGAGCATGGTCGCGAGAGCGACTCCCTTGACTCCCATTTTCGGGAGGCCGAGATAGCCGTTCAAGAACACGACGTTCATCGCGGCATTCGAGATGATGGTGATGATGTTGCCGAAGAGGTTCCAGATGGTGAGCCCGTGCGTGGCGATAAGCGCCGTGAGCGTTGATTGCAGTGCTCGGAATGCAAAACCGATGGAGACCACGTGCAAAAAGTCGCGGGCGTGGAGGGCGGCATCGCCGGTAAGTCCCATCCAGCTCACGATGTTGTCGGCAAGCGGGATGACGACGAGCGTGATGGCTATGCCGAGGAGCAGGCTCCCGACGAGGACCATGGTCTGTGTGGTGGCCGCTTGCCGAGGGCGTTCTGCGCCGATGAACTGGGAGGCGATGCTCGCCCCGGCCTGGGCGAACGCCAGAATGGCCATGAAGAGGGCGCCCAGGATGGGCATGAGTGCCCCCACGCCCGCCGCCGCTGTTTCGGATGTGCGCGACAGGAACCAGCTGTCCATCATCGGCTGTATGGTGCCGATACCGAAGGTGATGAACAAAGGCCACGAGAGGCTCAGTAGGGAACGGTCCTTGACTTGCATGCGCCCAAATATTAGAAACGCCCCCAGCCAGAGGCTAGGGGACGTTTACAATTTTCTGTTTACAGATGTAAGCAGAGATTACAGGGTCGTGCTTACTCCGCCGCAGGTACCATACTTGCCGATCTTATAAATGTTGATGGTATTGGTGGCAGAAATGCCTGCGGAGTTGCACCTTGCTGCGGTATCACCATACAGCCTGTTGCAGTAATACGAAATGCCTTCCGTTTCATCGTTGGTGTACTTGATCTGGAAACTGGTGGCATGCCCCAGAGCTTCAGCCTTGGATAAGGTCGTTTTTGCGTATTCGGAACGAATCAGCGAACTGAATGCGATGTTTACCGTCTTGGCCGATGAGGTCGGTGAGGCTAGGTAGTAATAGGAGAGTCCTCCGTCGCCTTCGGCCTGGAATGCTACCTCAAAGTAGTCCGTTGCGTCATAGGTCATGCAAATGCCTTCCCAGTCAGACAGGTCTACAGATTCTGCTTCTCCATTGGGCGACCAGCTGAAACCGAATCCTGCATAAGGATAAGGATCGGGGGCGAGATAGCCTTCTGCGGAGGTGCCCTCAAGGTGCCATCCCTTGTAATTCAGCGTGATGTTCAGGTTGAGAGCGGCGTCCGTGAACTTGCCAACTGCCGTGGACGTTCCGTAGTCAGCGTCATCCAGGTACTTGAACCACCATCCGGAGCTGTCTCCTGTCACTTCGTTGTCTTCGAGGAAGTTGTCTGCGCTTACCGTGTTGAAGAAGGTACGGGCGCGGGATGCATAAGACGGATCCCAGAGAACGTCGTCCTTGAAGGTCACGGACTTGTCGTCGGCTGCGGCACTGGACGAAGACTTGGCCTTGGAGCTAGAGGAAGAATTATCTCCTTCATCATCGCCTTCGTCGTCGCCTTCGCTATCGCCCTCGCTGCCACCTTCGTCGTCGCCTTCATCATCGCCTTCGTCATCACCCTCTTCTTCGCCACCTTCGCCTTCTTTTTCTTCGCTGTCTTTTTTCTTCTCGCTGACTTTCAAGGCAGTCCATGCCCATTTCGAATCTTCGTCTTCGGAACAGGTGTAGAATTTTTCGTCGGATGTATCGTAGGCATAAATCAGCTTGGGGTTGGCCGTTGCCCATTTCTTGGTGCACTTGGGCATGTCGTCGATCTTGTCGACGGCGGGAGCCCACATGTAGGTCGCTACACCGGCCAAGTCAATTTTTGCGCAGATGTAGTCGGTGCTCTCGTCCTTTACGGCAACGATTTCATTGGCGTTGGACTTTTCGCATTTGGTTGAGTAAAGCTTTGTCAGGCTGGAAATAGTTTTGGATGGCCCGTCTTTTTCTTTGGAGTCTTTTTCAGAAGATTCCGAGCCGCTTTCGAACTCGTCGCATGCTTCTTGCTGTTCCTTGTATGTCTTGTCCAGTGTACCGGAAAGGCCTTTGGTCGTGGTGATAGTGCAGGCTCCGTCTTCGAATTCGACTTCCACGCCTTCTTCGTCTTGGTCTAAAGCCTTGCAAGATGCCTTTGCCGTGGCGTTGGATTCATCCGGCATAGTTATAATCTGGGTTTCAGAAACCTTCTTGCCTTCTTTGTTGAATGCATAAACGATGGTCGTGTTGACCCCTTCGTTTGACATCTTCACGGTGACGGCGGTCGAGGACTTGGAAACCGTACAAGTCGCGGTTTGTTTGGAAGGACTGCTGTCGCTGCTGGAGTCATCGCCGCAGCCGAACAATCCAAAGGTTGCGGCAAAAAGCGCCGATATGGCTACAATTTGCCCCTTACGAAAAGCATGAAGTTTGGACATAGAAAGTCTCCTTGATGGAATGTTACAAATATATAATAAAAAGGCTACTTCGTCCAACGGTCTATGTTAGTTCGGTTGTATTTAAACAGAAAAAATCCTCTTCGCGGTCGGATTCTGCGAAGAGGAAAACTTGTTCTACAAGCAAAATGGGCTATTTGCGCTTCTTTTTGACCTTAGGCGGCGTGTAATTGCTGCCGACGGTTCCACCGTTGTTCTGTTTTTTCGCGAAGGCACCGACTTTCTTGAACATTTCCTTCATGCCCTCGTACTGCTTGAGGACCGCGTTCACACGCCCGATTTCGGTACCTGAACCCTTCGCAATGCGGGCCTTGCGGCTACCGTCCAGAATTTGCGGTTTCTTCCTTTCTTTGGGCGTCATGGAACTGAGAATCGCTTCTACGTAGACGAGTTGCTTTTCGTCAATCTGGTCAAGCGGGAGCTTGTTCAAACCCGGAATGAGCCCGAGAATGTCCTTGATGCGGCCAAGTTTCTTGATGGTACGCAACTGGTTCAAGAAATCGTTCAGGTCGAAGGTGTTGTTGAGAATTTTCTTTTTGAGGTCCTTCGCTTCTTTCTCGTCGATAACCTGTTGAGCTTTTTCCACGAGGGAAACCACGTCGCCCATGCCGAGGATGCGGCTCGCCATGCGGTCGGGGTGGAACAGTTCGATATCCGGGAGCTTTTCGCCAACGCCTATGAAACAGATGGGGACGCCAGTCATGCGCTTGATGCTGAGTGCAGCACCGCCACGGGTGTCGCCGTCCATCTTGGAGAGGCAGACGCCCGTAAACGAAAGGCGCTGCCAGAAGGTTTCGGCCACGTTCACCGCTTCTTGGCCAATCATCGCGTCGGCGACGAACAGGATTTCGTCGGGGTGGACGGCGTCCTTCGCCTTTTCAAGTTCCTGCATCAGTTCTTCGTCAATCTGCAGGCGGCCTGCGGTATCGTAAATCACGAGATCGAAGCCGTTGTCCTTGGCGTACTGGTAGCCGTGCTTGATGATTTCCACCGGGTTGCCCTGGCCTTCGTCGTACACGGGGATGCCGATGGACTTGCCGAGCACCTGCAACTGCTTGATAGCAGCCGGGCGGTACACGTCGGCAGCCACCAGGAGCGGTTTGCGTTTTTTCTTGCTGCGCATCCAGAGGGCAATTTTACCGGCGAATGTCGTTTTACCGGAACCTTGGAGACCTGCCATCATGATGCCGACCGGAGCGGGGCCGGAGAGGTTGATTTCCTTGGTCTCGCCACCCATCACGGCCACGAGTTCGTCGTGGATAATCTTGACAATCTGCTGACCGGGAGTCACCGAGTTCAGGACTTCGGAACCCAAGGCTTTTTCCTTGACGGCCTTCACGAAATCGCGGGTCACGTTGAAGTTTACGTCGGCTTCGAGGAATGCCCGGCGCACTTCGCGCAGCGATTCGGCGACGTTTTCTTCGGTGAGTTTGCCCTGCCCACGCAGGTTCTTGAGGGTAGATTCTAAGGAGTCGGTCAGCTGTGAAAACATAGTGCGGGTAAAGATAGAAAAAACAAAAAAACACAACAAAGCATTTTTTGCTTTGTTGTGGCTGAATCGTGTTATAATTTGCGCGTTATGCTAGAAAATGAATGCGATACCTATGTGAGGGACGATGTTGATGCCAGAGAACATATAGCTGAGCGCTTCGCTTTCTTTGGAATTTTGATATTCGTAAGAGTAAACGCCCAAACCAAGGACGTTTGTTGTAACATCGATTCCACCCACAACGGCAAATGCTTCGCTAAAGAGGTACGCTGCAATGAGGTCGCCACCAAGTATTGCGTCGATGTAGGTTGCCGAAAAATTAGTAGATGTCGGCTCGGGTTCAGTTGGGTAGCTTACGACACCGTAATTGTAGGTTTCAGTCTCGGAAACCTTTTTGTAGTCTCCCTCAAGTGCCTTGATGTCGAATCCCATGAGGAGGTGAAAAGCCAAGACAAAGTTGTCCGATAGGGGAGCCATACCCCAACCGAATTTCAGGTTGAAGTCTAAACCGTCTAAGTCGGGTCCCCTTTTCCCTTTTTCTCCTTTTGTATCTCCGGCAACGTAGCCAATGGAGAGTCCGAATACAGAAGTGAGCTTGTTTTCGCTAATCTTGTAACGGCTCCAGTTGAATTCGTAGCCGATAGAACTCCAATCAATATCGGAATCGTCGACTTCCCATGTCTCGTTTTCAATTGGAAGTGCAAAATTGAGGGTTTGCAATGAGCGCCCACTCTTTTTCGGCTCTTCGGGTTGAGGGGGTGGGTATGGTTGATTGTAATTTGCTTGGTTGTAGTTCTGCTGTGGGGCGACATAGCCCTGGTTGTAGTTCTGCTGGGGGACTACGTAGCCTTGGTTGTAGTTTTGCTGGGGCACAACGTAGCCTTGGTTGTAGTTCTGCTGCGGGACAACGTAACCCTGGTTGTAGTTCTGCTGCGGGACAACGTAACCCTGATTGTAGTTCTGCTGCGGGACGACATAGCCCTGGTTGTAGTTCTGCTGCGGGACAACATAGCCTTGGTTGTAAGGTTGTGCTGGATAGGGCTGCTGATTATTGACGGGGACTACATAAGCATTGGCTTGTTGAGCGAACGATGATGCCGTAAAAAACAAAGCTGAAATAAGTATGAAATTTGAACATTTGTACAGCATTTTCTCTCCTAAGTGTGACTTTTTATACGGTCTTTTGTAGATAATATAAACCTTATTTTGTAATTAAGAAACTTTATTGGTAAAAAAAAGAGGATGAAAGTCTTTTTTTCAAAAAATGTGTGATATGGACGACCGAAAAAACTCATTTTCTTTGCAAAAACGCTTTTTTTGAGAACGCCAATAGTGCACTAAATAGTAGATATACTCGCCTTTTTTGCGTTTTTTTCTATATTTGTCGCCCAATATGGTCGATTCTTTGTTGAATATCTTTTATCGCCCTAAAAAATTCAAAAAGAATGGGGATGTGAAGGATGTGCTTGTTGTGGCGCTTCCGATGCTCCTGTCGATGTCTTTCGACACCATCATGACCTTTATCGACCGCCTGTTCCTCTCGAAGCTCGGGCCCGCCGAGATGAATGCGGCGCTTGGCGCGGGGGCGGTGCAGCTTGCGCTCACGATGTTCTTTACTGGTGCCATCAGCTATACGACTGCAATGGTTGCGCAGCGCCTCGGTGCTAAAAAGAAGGCCGACTGTGCCCGTGTCTTTATGCAGTCGGTTTACCTCTCCCTGATTTCCGTACCGTTACTTTACCTCACGATTCCGCTGGGGCATATCGCCTTCGGCATGGAACACTTGCCCGCCGACCAGCTGGAATACCAGAAGACGTATTTCAATATTTTGATGTTCGGAGGCATCATCAACTTGGTGCGCAATGCGGCTCCGTGCTTTTTCAGCGGTATCGGCGAAACCAAAATCGTGATGAAGGCGGCTTTTGTGGGCATGATTGTGAACGTGGCCTGCAACTTTGTGCTGATTTACGGTCTGGGCCCGATACCCGCGCTAGGCGTGGCCGGGGCTGCCTACGGGACGCTCATCGGGAACCTCGTCTCGACCGTCATCTTGTTCGCCAAGTTCTTCGCGAAGTCTTGCAATAGTCGCTTTAACACACGTTCCTCTTTTGCCTTCAGCTGGCCCCTGACCCGTGAACTCCTGCAGAAGGGGGTTCCTTCCGGTGTCGAGATGTTTTTGAACATGTCGGCGTTCCAGCTTATGATCCTGATGTTCCATGCGCTCGGCCCCGATGCTGCTACGGCTTCGTCGGTGATGTTCAATTGGGACATGGTAGCGTACGTGCCGTTGATGGGGCTGGAAGTCGCCTCCACGAGCCTTGTGGGGCGTTACGTGGGCGCACGCGATGCCGCTGCGGCAACCCGCTCGACTTATTCTGGCCTCAAACTCGGATGGGGCTATTCCCTAATTATGGGGGTTTTCTTCGTGTTCTTGCCTGGCGTGTTGACAGATATTTTCAGGCCCGATGTGGCAGAGGCTTCGGCAGAGGCGATTGCGATTTTCGATGCTGCTCGCCCCATGAGCATCTTTATGCTGCGGATAGCGACCTTCTACATCTTTGTCGAGGTGTTGCTTGTGGTGTATGCGGGTGCGCTTCGCGGTGCGGGTGATACTGTGTGGGTCATGTTCACCTGTGCCATCATGAACTGGTGCGTTTCGGGTGCGTTGTATGTGGCAGCCTACATTTTCCATTTGCCTGCTCATTACGCATGGATTGCGGTCGTGGCTGTTTACAGTACGGCGCCGGTCATTTTCTGGTGGCGATGGAAGAGCGGTAAGTGGCGCCGCCACGTGATGGACAAAGAACGTCTTGCTGCTTGATTATTCGTCCAGGGAACTCTCGACGAACTCCATAATTTCTTCGGCGTATTCCAGCTGTTTCGAAAGCATCTTCACAGCGTTTATCTTGATGGCTTGGGCGTCGGCGGCCGTACTGCCGGCGAGTTCGCATGTAAAGAACCTCGCCAAGTTCCAAAAGAACAGAGCGAACATGAGCTTGCCCTGCTCACGCCCTTCCATGAGGCACTTGGCGTAATGGCGATAGATGAGGTAGGCGAGGAGTCTCTCGCTTTCGGTTTCCGAGAAGAATCCCTGGTCTTCGAGAGCCGTAACGTCTTGTACTGTATCGACCTTCGCCTTGATGCGCGCAAGCGCCTCGTCCCATGCGGGGCCGTAGCTTTCCAGTTTCGCGAGGAGTTCCAAGTAGGCTTCTGCATTCTCTAGTGGTGCAAATGGATTTTCGTTGGAGTACCCGAAAATGTTGTGTAGCTTTTCTTGGAAGGTCAGGGTTTTGTCGGCGAGTGTTGCAAAAATCTGTTCGCGGGCGTACAGCACCTCATCGCGGATTTCGCGGTCGTCATCGTCTAGCTCGTCTTCGGGTTCGTTGCATTCTTCTGTTGTGAAGGTGAGCGACCCGTTGCCTGTAAGCAAAAGCCTTGCCGCTTCTTCGCAGCAGAGCCCGAGCCCACGCTCCATGATGTCTCCATAGACTTCCACAAATCGCGGGTGTTCACGGCAAATATCGCAGAGGGCGCCTTCGCCGAGGTGCGCGTAAATTTCGCAGAGATTCTCCTTGTCCAAAAACGGGCAGCGGTCATGGGGCAACAGCTTGAAATGTCCATTTTCGATGTTGGCGCGCAACTTGTCGCCAAAAGCGCCTGTCACCTTGCGGTATGCCTTTTGCGAATTTTCATCGACATCGATTTCCCAACCCACGCAGCATGTGTCGCTGCACCGTGAGGCGATGCACTTGAAATTATCGTAAAAATCGGGCTTGCGGAGAATCATGCAATGTGCCTAGATGAGTTCGATATCTACGAGGAACCTGTAGAAACAAAACACCGAAACGCCGAGAATGAAGGTGAGAACGATGACGAATTGCACCGGATGCTCTTGGAAACTGTAATCGGCCTTGCCGTACGAAAAACTCCCGCGAACGATTGCACTCACGAAAAGGGAAATGAAAAGGATGCCAAGGAGTAGGGACATGTTTTAATCTCTATAGTTGCAGTTATGTGCTTTGCTCGTTGTGGTGGTTATTCTAGAGTTAGCGACTTGTCGTAAATGGAGTCGACTTCTTCGGGGGTCATTCCGCCGGGGACGAGGTCTAGCTTGGAGCGGTTCACCTTCATGGCGGCGGCGAACTGGTCGCGCATTTTGCGAGAAACCTTGCATTTGCCGATGAGTTTGTCGAGCATTTCGGAGAAATCGGCGGTGCTTTTGAGGCCCAACAGTGTCAAGATGCGCTTGACATCTTCGGGAACCTTCTTCTCGCACACATCTACGTAGCCGGCGAGGAAGTAGCCAACGGCGGGGCCGTGCGGCGTGCCTTGATTGAGCGTGAGGTCGTAACTCATGCCGTGCGGTACGGTGGTGCTCGTGTGTGCGATGGACATGCCCGCGATAGTCGAGGTGAGCATGAGTTTTTCGTACAGGCTTTCGTCAATGGGGGCATCGGAAAGGAGGGCGTCCTTCAATTCTCCCCAGAGCTTGAGCCCGTATTCCGGGCACATACGGTTGAACGCGTTGGAATAGATGTTCAAGATGCTTTCGACCATGTGGGAGAGCGCATCGACCGCGGTGTTGATGATTAGTGTTTTCTTTGCCGAGGCGAGGTACTTCCCGTCGACAAGCGCAAGTGCCGGGAAAATGCGGTGCGGAATGCTCTTCTTCAGGTGAATCTTGTGGTTCGTGATGATGGCGACTGGGGTTGCCTCGGAACCTGTTCCGCAAGTGGTCGGTACGGCAACGACAGGTACGTGGTTGAGCGGCTTTTCTGGTGCCTTGTGCAAGTTGTCTGCGTGTACATTCGGGTTCGCAAGGAGCAATGCGGCTGCTTTTGCCGCGTCGATGGCGGAACCGCCCCCGATGCCGATGATGTAATCGGCGCCGAATTCGCGTGCCTGCTGTGCGGCGTTCCCCACGGTGTCGGTGGACGGATTTTCTTCGACCTGGTCAAAAACTTGGTACGGAACGTGGCCTGCATCCAGAACGGCGGTGACATCGTTCAAGGAACCGTTCTTCTTGGCAGAAGTTCTGCCCGTCATAATGAACGCGCGTTTTCCAATCGCAAGCAGATTTTGCGCGTGGTTCTTCACGCAGTCTTTTTCAACGTAGATATCCGTAGGTACGTAGAAACGCATAGAAAGATCTCAAGCAACTATTCTTCATCAGGATCGAAATGATTCTCGAAACTTTTGAACAGCGGACCCCAATAATAAGCGTAAACATCATCAACCTTCACATAGGTTGCTTCGTTTTCATTATTCCATGCCTTGTACTTGGTCACTTTTATGGTGCATGTTTTTTCATCGCCCTTTACATCAATGTAGTAGCGGTGTGTTATTTGGCCCACGCCTCCGCTATAGGTGGCCATATTTCCTGTGCGGACTCCTGTATATGTGGCATAAACTAGCGCATTATGACGTTCTGTCACGATTCGCCCGTTTTCTGCATCTTCTTTTGTCAGTGCCACCTTTTTTTCGGCAAAAGCTCCTTTTACCGCATTGAAACAAGTCTCAACGGGTTGGTTATAGCTCTTGGTAAGGTATTGGTCATAGAGGTTGGGGTCATCTAATTGCATGGTTTTTGCACATCCGGTGAGAAGTGCGAATACAACCGTCAAAACGGGAAAAATTTTTTTCATAGAGCCTACCTCTTTATGTTTGTGTATTACTACAAAGTAATATAAGTAAATCCCCGCTGAAACGGAGACTGTTATTTAAAGCAAAATCAAAAAAATGCTCTCAGGATGACTTTGTTGGCGAATTTGGGCTTTTATGAAGAAAATGTAAAAGAGGCCTTTATGTTTTTCATTTGGTGTAAAGCGTTTTCGTGAGCGGTTTCTAGAAGATTTTTGTCCGATGGAGTGGGCATAAATCGTTTTTATATTTCGTCTTGTAAACCCCAATATGAAGTTCGGCTTCAGGAGGCTTGAGATGATTTGTTTGAACGACTATCTGTTCTCTGGAAATACGGTGCTGAAGATTCTGCACCAATACTCGAACGACCTCAGGAACAGCGCGAAAGGAACGCGCAACAGCATTGACCTCGCGCACTCGAACTTTCTGATACAGATTATCGAATTGCTCGAACACAACGACTTCTTGACCTCGCAGTCCCAACGGATAAAAGAATTCTATAAATTCATGACGAAGGAATATCCCTTCCTTGCCTTCACGTTCAAGGGACGCATCAAGTCGTTGATCCGTGCCGAAGAAAAGTTCAACGGGTATATCCTTGAATTTATCTACAACTACTACAAGAAGAATGGAACGTTCCCGTCCGAAGCCGAAATCAAGAGCAAACTGAATTTCCGCGACCTGATTGCCTACCGCATCGTCATCTCGATGCCGGTTTGCCATATCAGAAAAGGCGAAGACCGCAGCGAAGTCGAACGAAAATATCTCTACGAAATCGCCAACGCCTTGCCCGAATTCCTCGAAGAGCGGGGCTTCACGGCAGAAGTTTCCAAACACTTGAGTGACAGCGGACATTCCGACCTGCTCAAGGATGCTGTCAGGCCGTATTACCATGACTCGGTGGCGACGCCCAGGAGCTCGGGCTACCAGTCGTTACATATAACATTTTATGATAATCTTGCGCGCTGCTACACGGAAGTCCAGTTGCGTACAAAGGACATGGACGACTTTGCCGAAATCGGCGAAGCGAACCACTTTGGCTACGAAAAGTCGCAAGAAGAACGTCGCTCCAAGCACGACCAGATTCCGAGTGGCGAGTGCGTCTACTTTGACGAGGCTTACGAACGCCTAGTGAAATTGCAAGAGCTTGAACTCGCGAAAATCGACGTGAACATGTTCAAGGCCATCAACAATCACCTTATCAACGATGGCTGCGGGCTGTTCAGAGGCCGGCAAATCTTGCCGTTCGAACACCTGTCACGGTTCCAGAATGATTTGATTGATTAGGATTTTCCGATAGGCTCAATTTCCATTTAGAGCCTGCTCCGAGCTCTGTAAACACAACCAAAATATATACCGTCATCATCAATAGAATCCTTTATGGAAATCATTTTTTGATTAACCAGGTCATACTCCATCGTTCGTTCAACTTGCCAAACATTTGACGTCAGTTCTGTCATCATTTTTTTGGGGGGAGAAAATGGAACAAGTTTTAAAACAAATAAACGTAATGTATCGCATGTCACGCTATCTGTAGACACACATCGCCAGTCACCACCGATTCTTCCAAGCCGATAATGGACAGAATCACCCTCGTCCCTTTTAAACATATCCGCATACTTGTGGACTTCTTCCTCCTGCATATAATCAGGATAACAAAGGCCGTTGACTAACTTCTTATTGATGCGAATGGTTCCAGGGGGGTCTTCCAGATAAGTGTGGCTTGAAGAAGTCGTCTTATTATAAGGGGCGGTATGACAACTACACAAAAGCAAGGCGGTGCAAAAAAGCAAAATTCTCATAAATAGAGTGCCCTATCGAACAGATCAATCGATCCCATAAACACACCCTCCTTGATATTATAACAACCAGCGCCTCCATTGCGAAGGTCCTTCGTCCAATCATGCCAAACAACGAATCCATCCAAAACAGAATGTTTAGCGTATTCAAAATCAACATAAACAAAGTTTAATGGATCCGTTTCCTTTTTTTCTTTTTTCGAATTCCATTCTTCGATACAATGTGGCGATTCACTAATACGGGACACATAATGAACATAAGAAGTGTCCTTCGTATTACAAAAAACAGAGTCGTCGCAAACGTTCTTTCTGCCCGATGCTTCCGCAATTTTCCGAACAACACTTGAATCCAGTCGACAAGGATATGCAAAAGGGAAATCCTCACTGCACATTCCACTCGTATAGGTAATCCGTTCACCCGTAAAACAAGCACAAAGCATAAAACAAATGCTTGCAGTCAGAATAATTTTAATATTTAACATCAATCCATTTCCTACAGTTAGACATTTGTTTTTCTTGGGCTCATAAAGCATACATATAAGATAATATAATTACGGATACTTCGCGCCGGGAATGTTCCAACCCACTTTTAAGGATTAAAACGCACTTTTTTCAATGGAATTTGGTATTTGGTCAAGGGAAATTGCTTTCGAGCGTCATTAGGAGCGAATCGACGCGGTGCGTCATCTGCTGTGCTCCAACTGGGCAAAGGTGTTGTTGATCTTCGGCCATACTATTCGAATAATCATGATTGCCCATCTTGTTTTCGTCCATCACAATAAAATGTGGATACTTTTCATGCATTCCGGACAAGACCTTCGTCAAAGAATCGCCCACACTCCGGCGGGCCCCATAACAGGCAAAGAGACCTGTTTTCTTATAATTCGGACTCATGGGGAAAATAATTCCGATGACATATATATTCCGTTTACCCGCCGTTTCAACGAGGTCGACAAGAGTATCCATCGCCATTTCAATACTTTCCGAAGTAAGCAAAGTCGAATCATAGTTACAGATATTGGTTCCCCATCCTTTGCAAGCTCCTACCGACCAATAACCCATGTTTTCCCTCAAGGCCTCCCCATTTTGGTCGCTATACCCATCTTCGGTCAGTTCAGCGAGTTCTTCTGGCATTCCTGCCGCCCAATATTCATGATTTTTGTCATAGACATAACCCAGAAACTTCTTGTAGTCCGAATAAAAGAAATTATGGTCCGATTGCGGCTCCCAGCGCCACAAATCGTAATCTAGCGACAAAATAATATAGCGCAAATTCTTGACATGCGGATAAACATAATGGTCGAGGTAGAATTTGGACTCATAAATACCGCTTGGCGTCCGCGCCAAATTCAGGACAAAGAACTTTTCACTAAACTGCTTAGGAACTATGCCATCTAGAGGCCGAGAAGACCCAAGCACAACGACATTCGCCTGGTCATGGTAATTCCACAGAAGTTCCATATTGTTTCGCATCAGGCCGTTTCCTGCAGTCCAATAACTGGAGTTCAGGTACATTCCTGCGCTATCTGGATCAAGAATTAACGGAACGGCAACCGACGATGAAGTCGTAATGCTTATACTCGAAGAAGAACTCTTTGGTGTTTCGCTCGAAGAGCTGTTTTCACTTGACGATGACGCTTCCGACGAAATACTAGCCGGTCCACTCGAAGAACTTTCTTCACTAGATGACGAAGTTTCTGACGAATTTCCGGTCAATTTACTTGAAGAACTTTCTTCGCTAGAAGAAAACTTTTCGGCAATTGCACTAGATGAAGACGATTCAACAGATTTAGAAGAAGAACTTTCTTGCGTCACCTTTTTCTTCGACTTCACCCATATGCAAGGGTGCCAAAGTTCTGAACCTTCTACAAGTTCCATAATTTTATCAGATTCAACATTCACTAGGGCTATTTTCTGGTGAGCGCCGTTGACATTGGAAAGCGTTGCAACCACCAAATTTTTATCGGAGACCCATTCCGTGTGATCAAACGAATAGCCTTTCGGCGATTTTATAGATTGTACCAATTCTCCGGTACTGTCTGCAATAAGCAACATTTCATGTACGGAATATTTCTTACCCACAAATGTTGCACCAGTATTTCCTGCAAAGTCAAGGAACAGTGTTCTATTACTGCCATCCATTGAAAGCGATACATTGCAGGCCTGTTCTCCATTATACCATAACTCATTATTTTGTGATTTGTTCGTGAACCGTGTTGCGCGCAGCAAAGACGACCCTGTCACCGCAAATCCTCTTCCAAAAGAAATCCCTCCATGAAAGCTCCCCTTGAGCAGTTTCTTCGGCGTTCCAAATTTTCCATTATTAAATGGAACATACCACGTACTATATTTTTCCCAATTCGATTCGGACTTGTTTATTCCCGGATTTGTAACAAATACAATCACAGTATCGCCGTTATCCAAGACTCGCCAACGCGGGATTGCAGCCCCTTCTACATTCAACTTGACAAGTCCCGAGCCGGACTCGTTCAATTCTCGAACATACACCGACGACTCGCCTGCGACACCTTCAAGCCCCGTACAGAATGCAACATATTTGCCGTCAGGAGAAATATCGGGATGGTACGAATCGATATCGTCCCGTATTTCAACAACGGTATTAGCCGCATTCGAATAATTGATGTAGGCGAGATTGCCTGTTTCGTCATTTCGGAAAACGAGCTTAGCCTGATACGTTCCAAACAAGCTGCGAACATTTTCCGCCAAGATTAACGGAGTAATGACCGAAGTCACCGCACCGCTTGAAGGATTGAACCAAATTGCATTTTCAATCTTTCCCAAAACTAGACGAAAGCCTACATATTCCGCCTTTGAAAGGGGCGTTACTGTATAAAAATCTCCACGAGCATAAAGCGGGACATTTTTCTCTACAAACGAACTTCCCTTGAGAATTTTCTCGTTCATTCCGTTGGCACCCGCCGCTCCAACGAAGTTTTCAATAGTTGTATCGGCAAAAAGGCCCTTCCAATCATTCACCCATTCCTTGATGCTTCTGTTGATATCGTCAGAACGGGTATTGGCGACAAACATCCATTCGGCTTCGGTTGGCAAGCGGAAACCCAAAACATCATAATTTGTCTTAAATCCGACAAGATTTTCGCACGACTTGTCTTCGGCAAATTGTGCTCTGCTATAAGTATAGACCGTATCCATTTTATGTTTTTTGCTCAAAGCATTCGCATATAGGACCGCATCATAAAACGTTATATTTGCTTGCGGATAATCAGAAGAATCCTTCTTGAAGGAACGATTCATCAATTTTCCAAATTCGCCTTGCGTCACCTCGTGGACCCCGACGTAGAAATTATAGTCGAAAACAACCTTCATGGCCGGTTGTTCATCGATTTTCGCCGTTTTCGATGCCGTTCCGAGAACAGTCGTCTTTCCTTTTGAGCGAATATAAATAAAGCCTTCGTATTCCTTCTCCGTCAACACAGAATCGGTGTCAAGAGAATCGATGCCAAGTGAATCAATGTTAAGTGAATCGATGCCAGTGGAATCCACAGCCGTTGAATCGTCTGGAGCATTTTCTTCTGGGATGATGTCTTCTTCAGAAGAACTATCGTCGTCTCCACACGCCGAAAACGATACCAGCAAAAGAGCTAATATCATTTCCAAGAATAAGGCCGAAAACAACTTCAAGAAAGACATCCTATACAGTACCCTTAAGTTTTACCTCTGCTCATAATGAACACCTATAAGATAATAAATTACGGATACTTTGCGCCGGGAATGTCCTTGAGAATTTCTTTCCAGAAATTGCGGAATTCTTTGTCGGTGACGGTGCCACCTGCGCTGAGTAGGCGGTAATGTTCACCCTGCCAGTGGTATTCGACGGGTGCGGCGCCAAAGCCGTTGCGCTGGTAAAAGTCGCGGCGGCGGTTCCGGCGCTCAAGTTCCTCGGCGTCTTTGGAATCTTCTTCGACTTCGATATCGACGACGATGCGAGAGTCTGGATGTTTTTCGCGGATGGCCTGCAAAATTTGCGAACCGTACCCACGGCAGCGCAATTCAGGTACAACCGCAAAATAGACGATGTTCGTGATGTCGCCATGTGAGATGGAATTTGAAAACCCGCAGAACTTAGGGGCGGCGCCGTTCTCGCCATCTTCCTTTTCGAAAAACGCCCAGAATTCCCGTTTGATTTTGTTGTCGAGCAATTGCTTCATCGGAATCCGCTCGTTTGCCGGGAACGCCGATTCATACAATGCCTTGACCTGCGGCAACCACGGAGATTCCTTTGTGACATCGAAAAACTGGAGCATGGAATTAATCGTTGCGACAGCCTTTTGTAGGGTCGATTTTTGAATCTTCTATAAGATTGTTAATCTTTTTTGCTAAACGCTGTGCATTGGGATGAAAGCCGTCAAGGTCTGGAAGGTATAATTTCACCATTTTGGCGTTTTTATTGTCGGCAAGTTCAATAGTTACTGACGGATGAATGCACACATCAGCAGACTGGCTGTATTCAACCTCTGGCTTGTAATAGATGATTTCATCAATAATATCCTGAACCAAATTTAGCGGTAAGTCATTGCGATAACATGAATCCGTTTTTGATTTACCATTACCAATATAATTATGTTCTATTGTCTTTAGAACAACAGAATCTCTATATACGGACATATTCGCCGTCAGCCATTCACCGCCATCAAAAAAAGATGCCAACACGTTGATTTCACTATTTTTATCAGCCTCAGGATGGTCTGTATAAAAATCTTTTATGGACAACTCTAGTCGTTCCGTTTGATAAGCGATTTTTCCATAAGCTCGATTGTATAAGACAACATATCCCGAAAAGATTAAGGAGAATGCTATAAACGAAATGGCGAGATAACAGGCCCGTCGCTTTTTTGACTTTTTGCATGTGGTAAAGTAGAAAGTGGATAAAGGAAGGAATCCCATAGTTAGTCCGCAAAAACAACATGCATAAATATAGAACGGCCATGCGTCAATTGGAATTTCTATGGAATACGCTATTCCGACAGAATAACCTACCGCAATAAAAATGGCCAACAGAATTGAAACGACACGTCCTGTAATACGAAACGCCTTGCGGAACTTAGTGAAAATGTTGACAAAAATGCCTAATATAAATGGAATTATTGCAAAAATGATAACAAGTGCAACTGTTCCAATAGGTAAGGCTAATGTTTCTGTCAGTTCCATAGCTTTAAAAATATATATGCTATTCGGCACTCAATTCAGTTTCGACAGAATCCTTTATGCAACGGATTGCGTGTGCATCGGTGCTTTGGGTGGCGATTTGGTCAGTCCTGAAATAACCGTATTCCGATTCTGCAATCATAGGACCGATCCCACCAAATGAACTTGTCCAGAAAGTAGCCCTTTTGCCGAAGCTTGAGATACCGGAATATACCTTGAAACCTGTAGGATATGCAGAAAAGCCGAATTCATCGCTTCCGTTTCCTTCGTCTTCGTCTGAACTATCGTTTGGCCAACCGGTTGTTGTTCTAAGTTTCTTTTGAGCTTTGTAACTGCCGCCAGCCAAATCAATGAGTGTGTTCCACTCGTTTGAACTTGGTAGGTGCCACCCGCTTGGACAGACCTCGTTCCTGTATGTAAAATCGTAAAAAATACCGTATTTCCCGCAAGAGTCTGGAATTGATGCCTTCGCACAGTGGTTGTGCGCATATTCCGCAAACCGATTATAACTTAGATTTTGGGCCATCCAGGTTTGTTCGCCGATAACGACCGCTCTGTAAACCTGGCCGTCTCTTTCATCGGTAAATTCAATATAGTCGATGTCGGGATTCATGAATTCCCAAGCCAGTTTTGTGTAAGAGACTGCCGATGAGGACGATTTAGCTTCACTATTGGTGAAATTTCCTTCGCTAGGGGAACTGTTTGCGACGTTGCTGCTGTCGGAGAGTTCTCCACCAGATGAAGAACGTGCATCGGTGGCGCTGGTTGCGTTAGAACTGCTGTCGCTACCGCAGGCGAGAAATATTAATGCTGCGGCAAGAATGGATACATCGGCTGTTTTCTTCAAAATGCTAAAAAACATAATGAAATCTCCTTCCTTCTTTGTTCTTATTGAAAATTAAAAACAAGCCTACAAAATGTCAAATCGTGTCTTGATTTTTTTTAACCCTGGCTTTAGACTGCTTTCGTTATTCACATGAAAAATGCAGAAATAATTGCAAAATTGATAAGAATAATGTCGTCCAAGAAAATTTGGGGTTAGCTTTTCTGGACAAGTGGATTAGGAAAGATTATATTTCTATAGAATAAACCAAATCATTGGGGAGCCTTTATGCGAAACGTCATTACGAATACGATGGGAGCCTGCCACAAGCGAAGTATGGTGGTGGCAATCTGTATGTTGATGCTTTTACTCTCGGCGTGTGGTGACGACGACAGTAGCAGTGTCGCCCCGAACGAAGACGAACCGTCTTCTTCCAGTGTTGTCCAGAATTCTTCTTCTGCGAAATCGTCATCCAGTGCCACGTCGAGATCCAGCGAGAAGGATAAGTTGAGCAGTAGCTCTGCGGGCGAGGAAAAGTCTTCGTCATCTGCAAACTCGTCGTCCAGTGCCGAGTCAAGCTCCAGCGAGAAGGATTTGTCTAGCAGTAGTGTGAATGAAGTTTCGTCGAGTTCGCTAAAGTCGGGTGATTCGTCAAGTTCAAGTGAAATGCCGAAAAAATACGCCGAAGCGAAGGTCATGCCATTGGGAACATACGACTGTTCCGAATACAGCTGCTTCTCGACAGAATACCTGAATCAGGAATTTCTTGAAGTGGGGAGATATGGCGAAATTCTCGATGAACGCGATGGCCAGGTATATAAGGTTATTGAAATTGTCGACCAGGTGTGGATGGCTCAGAATCTGAATTACGAAGCGACGAACAGCTACTGTTACAACGACAACGACACTAACTGCACCAAGTACGGTCGCCTTTACACCTGGGCGGCAGCGATAGACTCTGTTGCGCTATATAACGGAGGCAAGGGCATGGACTGCGGCTACGGCAAGGCCTGTATTTTGCCCGATACGGTGTATGGAATTTGTCCGCCGGGCTGGCACTTGCCGACCAACATCGAATGGAATACACTGGTTACCGAAGTGGGCGGAGACTCGACAGCGGGCAAAATCCTCAAGTCAAAGACAGGTTGGTACAATAATGGCAACGGTACGGATGGCGGGGGCTTTTCTGCGCTCCCTGCTGGCTTAAGGAACAACGATGGTTACTTCATCGACAATGGCTACGGCGCCTACTTCTGGAGTGCCACTGCGAACGATGGCAACTACGCCAGCTTCATGAACCTGTACCACAGCCTTGATAGTGCATCCCAGCTCAACAGATACAAGTACAACGCCTTCTCGGTTCGTTGCGTAAAGGACTGATTGCACGGCGGCATCTCCCTTTAAAAAAAACAGCCTATTGACGGTTATTAAATAATAACCTAGCATTGATTATGCTAAAGATATTTGAAAGGGGTGGAATCTCTTTATGAACGAGATTACTGAAAAAGACGTAAAAAGGCTTTGGGTAGAAAAGGACGCTGTTTGCGTGGAACTGAAAGACGGTCGGATTGGCCGGGAACTCATCCGAGATTACGAACCGCTGCGGAAGGCTACGCGAAAACAGTTGGAAAATTGCCGCGTTGATTGCGATGGCGTGTGGTTTGATGATCTCGACGAGGGCCTGGAGCTTTCGGGATTCTTTTCGCCGAAAAAGACGAACCCCATTGGACGTGTGTTCTGGCTGTTCCCTGAATTGAACGCCTCGGCGTTTGCCCGCCGATTGGGAATCCCTCAGCCCCTGTTCGCCGCATACGTAAACGGAACGAAGAAACCTTCTTCGGCAAGGAAAAAACTCATTGACGAAGAACTGCGCCGTATCGGCAGGGAGTTGCTAAAAACAGTGGCATAGTTTTTTGGCCAACAATTTGGCCGTCCGTGATGTGCGGGCGGCTTTTGTGTTGATGCTTTGGGCTTGTTTTGCTTTTTTGGGTGAAAATAAATTACATTCTCTTTAGAAAAACATTGTTTGGAGGCGTTTATGAAGAAGTATCTTGATCTGTCATCCTGGAGCCGCAAGGCGGCGATAGGATCCATGCTGATAGTGGCGTTTGCTGTTGTCGGGTGCGATGACAGTTCTTCAGCGTCTGCTGGGCAGAATGATGAACCGGCTGTTGAATCGTCTTCTTCGAGTAGTGGCAAGGCTGGTGAGCCTGCCGAACCAGCCGAAGAGGCTTCATCCAGTAGTGAAAAGGCGAAGTCTTCGTCTTCTGATGAGAATTCGCAGTCGTCCAGCAGCAGCTCTACTAATGTGCGGTCTAGCTCTAGTGAAACTGAATCAAGTTCTAGCAGTGTAAGTGAGTTGTCTTCAAGCTCTTTGAACGACTTTGATTGGAACGAGCCCAAAGAAACTTACTTGAATCCGGAAATAGAGTATGATACTATAATAGACTCTCGCGACGGCAAGGTTTACAAGATGGTGACTATCGGTGATCAGGTATGGATGGCGGAAAACTTGAACTTTGACCCTGGTCAGGGAGGTTCCGGCGATGCAAAATACGAATGGTCCTGGTGCTACGATAATGAGCCCAGGAACTGCGACGTGGCTGGGCGCCTTTACACTTGGGCGGCAGCAATTGATTCGGTGAAGTTGGCGAATGATGCGGAAAACCCGCAGGAGTGCGGCTATGGCAAGAACTGTAACCTGCCTGCAAAGGTACAGGGTGTTTGCCCGCCGGATTGGCACCTGCCAACTCAAGCGGAGTGGAATACCCTGTTTTTGTCGGTGGGCGGTCAATATCAATCTACTGCGGGCAAGGCTCTCAAATCGCAGAGTGGCTGGTTTGTTATCAATTCGGGTAACTATTTTTTCAGCGGGAATGGTACGGATGAGTTTGGTTTTTGCGCTTTGCCTGTCGGTTGGGAGGACCGTGAAGGATTCCACGATGCAAGCCACTTTGCGGAATTCTGGAGTTCTACGGAGAGTACTGATCGTGACTGGGCGTATAATGCGTGCGTGAAAAACTACGAAGACGAAGCGTACGTAGATTTGCCTACCCGCAAGGATGTGGGAACTTCGGTTCGTTGTGTAAAGGACTAGCCGGAGCGTTGCGGGGCGGCGATTGAGCGCCCGCAGAGGGGGTGATGGAAGACGCGGCCCTTCGACAGGCTCAGGGACCTTGGAACTTCGCTTAGGATGATGTATTCAATGTTGCTCATGCCTCAAAGGGAGCCTACAGCGACCGACCTCACGCCTCATACCTCATTTCCTAACCACGAACCACTGTTTACTGACCACTTCTCTCGTCTCTCGTCTCTCGTCTCTCGTCTAAAATGCTATCTTTCCCCTCGGAACAATTTTATTTAACAGAGGTTCAAAAAATGAATTATTTCAATTCTATCCCTATGCGTCGCCAACTCGAAGAAATTGGCCACTGCCGTTTCATGGAACATTCTGAATTCAGCCGTGGTGTTGAAGCCCTCAAGGGCAAGAAGATCGTGTTCGTCGGTTGCGGTGCCCAGGGTCTCCATCAGGGTCTTGACCTGCGCGATAGCGGCCTCGACGTCTCTTACACGCTCCGCAAGGAAGCCATCGAACAGAAGCGCCAGTCCTGGAAGAACGCTACTGAAAACGGCTTCAAGGTCGGTACCTACGAAGAAATGATTCCGGATGCAGACCTCGTTTGCAACCTCACACCGGATAAGCAGCACCACAACGTGATTCCGGCCATCATGAAGCTCATGAAGAAGGGCGCCGCCCTCTCTTACAGCCACGGCTTCAACATCGTTGAAGAAGGCCAGGAAATCCGCAAGGACATCACGGTGATCATGGTCGCCCCGAAGGGCCCGGGTTCCGAAGTCCGTAGCGAATACGTTCGCGGTTTCGGTATGCCCTGCCTCATCGCCGTGCACCCGGAAAACGACCCCGAAGGTAAGGGCTGGGACTACGCCAAGGCTTACGCCGCTGGCCTCCATGCCGACCGTCCGGGCGTTCTCGAAAGCTCTTTCGTCGCCGAAGTGAAGTCCGACCTCATGGGCGAACAGACCATCCTTTGCGGTATGCTCCAGACCGGCACCATCCTTTGCTACGACAAGATGGTGAAGGAATTCGGCGTTGAACCGGCTTACGCGGTCAAGCTGCTCCAGTACGGCTGGGAAACCATTTCCGAAGCCCTGAAGCACGGCGGCATCACCAACATGATGGACCGTCTCTCCAACCCGGCCAAGATCCGCGCAACGGAACTCGCCGAAAAGATGAAGAAGATCATGAAGCCGCTCTACCAGGAACACCAGGACAACATCATCTCTGGCAAGTTCTCCAGCAC